>CAWUOA010000055.1:0-13501 GCA_963923225.1 uncultured Planctomycetaceae bacterium | reverse complement strand
TGCTTCTGCGGCACGAGCAGGACCGCCGGGACCTGCGAGAAGAAGGGGTCGCTCGTCAGCTTGTTGAAGGCCTCGACGGCATCCTCGCCCAGCGATTGCGTGCTGATCACCAGGGCGTCGGCCGGCAGCGGCGTCGTGGAGAACCGGGCGAGGGCCCGCTGGGCGTTCTCGGTGACCAGCACCCGGAAGCCGAGCTTGGCGAAGAAGTCCTTGAGCTGCTGCTGCGCTCTTCCTTGAGTCTCCACGAGCATGATCGCCCGCTTCTTCCCCGGCGCCGCGGGCTCGGCGCCCTCCGCCGGCGCGGCTCCGGGGGTCGAGCGGTCGGGCATCGAGACGCCGGTGCCGATGGGGTACTTCTCGAGCAGCGGCTCGAGAGCCCGGCGGACGTCGGCCACCGTCTGGAACCGCTCCATCGGATCGAGCTGCATCATCCGGTTGATGACCTCGATCGCGTCGCGCGGCGCCCCGGGGACGCGCGTGTGGAGCGGCACCACGGAGGTGTAACGCCGCGGGTCGGCCCGGACGGTGCGGTCGCGCGACTCGACCAGCGCCGAGGCGCCGGACAGGGCCAGGTAGCCCATCGTGCCGAGGAAGTAGACGTCGCTGCGGATGCCGTCGTCCTTCATGCCGGCGAGCTTCTCGAGCGTGGCGTAGTCGAGGGTCCGGAGGCTCTCCCCTTTGTCCCCCTTGGAGGCCTTGCCCCCCGTCAGCGCCTTGTCGGCGGTGTCTGCGTCGATCCGCGCCAGGCCGAAGTCCACCACCTTCACCTGGCCGGTGGCGGAGATGAGGATGTTGGAGGCCTTGATGTCGCCGTGCGTCAGGCCGCGGCGGTGGGAGTATTCGAGGGCGGCGCACATCTGGTCGAGGAGGTCGAGCGCCCGGCCGGCGTCCACGGCGCCGCGGATCTTCACCAGCTCCCGCAGCGTCTGCCCCTCCACGAACTCCATCGTGATGTAGATGGTGTTGTTTTCCTGCCCCACGTCCTCGATGGCGCAGATGTTGGGGTGGCGGAGGAGCCGCCCCATCTCGCCCTCGCGGCGGAACCAGCGGCACTTCTCCGCGTCCTGCGTGTACCGCGAGCGGAGGACCTTGACGGCGAGCATGGCGCCGTCGTTGACGTTGACCGCGCGGTAGACGCGCGCGAACGAGCCGGCGCCGACCTGATAGAGGATCTTGGCGTTGCCGTAGAAGTAGCCGCGCCGGTCGCCCCGGACGAGGCGGTCGAGCTGGTAGCCGGTGATCACCTCGCGGCGGAGGAGGAGGTTGCCCAGCGATTCGACCGGAACGTTGTGGCCGCCGAGCTCGTTCCAGGCGGCGTCCAGGTCGGCGTCGCTGACCAGCTGTAGCTCCTGCGCCAGACGGGCGAACTCCTCGGCGGTGGTCGGTTGCATCGTCGGCGGGGCTCCACTCCCAGGGGAAGTCTAGCCTCCGGGGAAAGGCCGGCGCCGCGGCGAGCGGCTTCCGGTTCGCCGGTGGGGGTCCGGTTGGGCCGGTCACGCCGGGGGCGGATGGGCCCGGTCGGGCGGCGGAGGGGGACGAAGCGGGGCAGAAACGGGGAAATGCGGGGAAGACAGTCGGTCTGGAGCCGCTGCGGGGCCGGTTGGTACAAGCCCGCGTCTCCCCCGGTCTCCGGCTGCCGCTCCATGACGCCACCTTCCCCGCCGGCCGCTCCCGTCACGCCGCCCGGGCCGCGCCGCGCGCCGGCAACGCCGGCGGGATGGCCCCGGCGACTCGCCGTCGCGGCGGCGCTCGCGGTCCTGCTCGCCGGAAGCAGGGCCCTGGCTTCCGCCGTCGAGGAGGGATTCGAGCAGGCGGGAACCACCTGGAAGATCGGCGACTGCGACGTCACCCACCGGGTCGTCGCCCACGTCCGCACCACCGAAGCGCCGCACCGTGGAAAGGCCTGCGAGCGGATCGTGCTCGAGGCCGCCAGCGGAACCACCCTCCGCCTCGAACTCCCCGTGCAGCCGGCCCGCGTCATCGACGAGTGGCGGGCCAGCGTGTGGGTCCGCGCCGACCGGCCCGACATCCGTGTGGGGGCGATCGTCCGACTCCCCGCCTACCGCTCCGCCCGGACCGGGCAGCCGGTGACGCTGCTGGTGCCGGGGAGGGTGTCGCTGGGCGCCGACCGTTGGGAGCAACTCGCGGTCGCCGAGCCGGCGACGGCGCTGCGCCGGGCGCTGCCCGCGCTCCGCGCCGAGCACGGCCCGTCGGCCGACCTCTCCGGCGCCGAGATCGTCGCGCTGGTCCTCGATCTCTATTCGCGGCCCGGCCACTACGACGTCTCCATCGACGACCTCGAGATCGAGGGCATCGTCCCTTCCCGCGACGCACCGGCGGCGTTCCCGGCCGGTCCCGCGATGGCGGCGATCCCGGCCGCCGACCAATCCGCCGGACCGGACGAACCCGGTGGCGTGGTCCTCGCCTCCGCCGACACCGACGCCGCCGCGGAGCCTGCCGCCATCGACACGGCGCCTCCGCCAGCCGCCGCGCCCGCCCCACCCGGGCCCGTTCGCGGCGCCGCGCCCGCGGCCCCTCCGCTGGCCTGGAACGCGCCTGCCGGCGCGGGGACGCCCCCCTCTCCCTTCGCCACGGGCCGCACGGCGGCCCCCGCGGCCCGGGCCCCGGCCGACCCGGTGACCGGCATCAATCGCGGCGTCCTCGAGGTGGCCGGCGAGCCCTTCTTCCCGCGCGTCCTCGACCACTCCGGCGAGCCGTTCGAGGCGATCGCCGCGCTCGGCTTCAACGCCGTCCGCCTTCCCGCCCCCGCCTCGGGCGATCAGATCGACGACGCCCGCCGCACCGGCCTGTGGATCGTCTGCCCGCCGCCGCAGCTGCCCGAGGTCGACGTCCGTCGCGCCGAGACGCTGCCGGTGTTCTCGAAGAACTGGGACCGTGTCCTGCTCTGGGACATGGGCACGGGACTCGCCGAAGGGGACGTCGAACGCCTCGCCGAACATGCCCGCCGCGTGCGCACCTGCGACCAGCACGCCGGCAGGCCGCTGGTGGCCTCCGCCGACTCGGGACTCCGCAGCCTCTCGCGTCACGTCGACATGCTCGTCGCCAGGCGGACCGTCCTCGGCACGAGCATGGAGCTGGGAAGCTGGCACGCCTGGCTCCGCGACCGGCCGCGGCTGGCCCGCCCCGGCACCCCGTTTCTCGCCACGCTCTCCACCGAGCTCGACCCGCGTACCGCCCGGCAGGCGGCGAGCCTGGCGGGCATCGGCGCCGCGGGGCTGGCGGTCGATCCCGAGAGCCTGGGGCTGGCGTCGCTGGCGGCAGTGGCGGCCGGTTCCCGCGGGCTGTTCTTCACCTCCACCCGCCGCATCGACGGCGACGATCACGAGTCGCGCCTCCGCGCCGCGGCGGCCCGTGCCATGAACCTCAGGCTCCGGCTGCTCGAGCCGTGGGCCGCCGCAGGCCGCTTCTCCACCGCGGTGACGGCGAGCGACCCGGAGGTGCGGGGCGTCGTCCTCGAGGCGGCGCGGGCACGGATGGTGGTGGCGTGGCGCGACGTGCAGGGCAGCCAGGTGGTCGCGAGCCATTATCACGGCGACATGCCCGCGGAGACGGCGCCGGTGACGCTCCTCCTCGGCGGCATCCCCGAGGCGCACCAAGCCTGGGAGGTGAGCCCCGGTGGCCTGCGGCCCCTCCGCCACCGCCGCGTCACCGGCGGGGTGTCGGTGGTCGTCGATCCCTTCCGATCGCAGACGCTCGTGCTCGTGACCGGCGACCCGGCCGTCGCCGCCTGGGTGCAGTCGCGGCTCCGCGAGCAGGCCGGTGCGGCGCTGGCGTCGTCGCGCGAGCGCGCGGCCCTGCTCGTCGCCGACGCCGCCGACCTCCTCGGCCGGATTCCCCCCCTGGCGCTCGGACGGCTGCCGGTGCCGGCGATGGTGTCGGCCGCCAGTCAGGACAGCGCCGCGGCCGAGGCGCTCGCGGCGAGCGATCCGTCCGCGTCGATCGCCCGCTACGAGCGGGCCGCGGCGATCGCCGGCCAGGTGGAGCGGCTGGTGTGGGAGAAGGGGGTCGTGGCGACCGGATCGATCGTCGCCGGGCCGCTGGCCACGTCCGACGCCACGCTCGTGGAGCACTGGCGCTTCGTCGAGGCGCTGGCCGCGACGTCGGCCGGCCCCGAGCTCCTCCCCGGCGGCGGCATGGAGAAGATCGACGAGCTCGCCAGCGGCGGGTGGCGGCATTTCGCGCTCGACCAGAAGCTCCTCCGCACCGGCGTCGAGGTGTCGCGCTCGCAGCCGGCCGGCGGTGGCGGGTGCCTCGTGATCCGTGCCGAGCCGGTCGATCCGGCCGCGGCGCCGCCGATCGTCGAGACGCCGCCGGTGTGGATCACCACGCCGCCGGTCGCCGCCCCCAGCGGGAAGCTCGTGCAGATCGAGGCCCGCGTCTGGGTGCCGGCGGCGGTGAAGGGGAGCGTCGACGGCCTGCTCGTCTTCGACTCCATCGGCGGCCCGGCACTCGCCGAGCGCGTCGGACCGGGGCCGCAGTGGCGCCGGCTGGTCCTCTATCGCATCGTCCCGCCCGATCCGGAGCCGCTCTCGGTGACCTTCGCCCTCACCGGCATGGGGGAGGCGCGGATCGACGAGGTGAGCGTGCGCGTCCTCGAACGGGGCGGCGGGCCGATGACGCTCGTCTCGAACGGAGCGGGGGGGGCCACGCCCTCCCGCGCGAACCCCTTCCCGTCGCCGCAGGAGCTCCTCGCGCCGCCGGCCGGGCTCCCCGCGGCGGGCGCGGCCCCCTCGTGGACGCCCGGAACCCCGCCCGGAGGAGCGGCACAGGCCTCGTCGCCGTCGGCATGGCCGGGGATGAACCTCGAATGGCCGAAGCTTCCCTTCGCCTCGTCGTCGAACCAGCCGCCGCCAGGGCCCGGCGGCGGACGGATCGATCCTTTCAAGCGGGCGGGGGTGGAGGCGAGCCAACCGGCTCCGCGGGCGCCGGACCTTCCGCCGTCGGCACCGCTGCCGGAGCCACCGTTGCCGGACTCGCCGTTTCCGCCGGAGGAGGCTCCGCTGCCGCCGGCAGACGGGGTCCTCCCGCTGGATCCCGATCCGTTTCCTTCCGACGCGCCGCCCCTTCCGCCCGGCGACGTCCCGCCAGCCGCGCCGCCCTGACCGCCTCCTGGCGCGGCGACGGCGGGGCCACGCGGCCACCACGCACGCGCCTGGCCTCGGCGTCGAGCGCCGTCATCCGCCGCGACACCTCCGCGACGAGCGTCTTGTCGTCCATCGCCGCGACCTCCTCGGGCGACATCACGGCGCCGAACTCCACCCGGATCCGGCCGGGGAGCGGGAAGGGGCGCGTGCGCGGCCAGCATTCCCAGGCTCCCACGATCGCCGCCGGCACGATCGGCACCCCGGCACGCTTGGCGACCAGCGCGAAGCCGCTCTTCACCTCGCCCAGGCTCCCGTCGCGCGTCCGCGTCCCCTCTGGGTAAATCACCAGCGCCCCGCCGTCGCGGAGCTTCTTGATCACCGTCTTCATCGCCGCCACCGTCGAGGCCTCGCGGTCGATGGGGACGGCGTCGAGGGCGCGGATGACCGCGGCGAACGGCCCCCAGCGGAAGAGCGAGGCCCGCGCCAGGCTCGAGAGCCTCCGCTCGCACACCAGCCCCAGGATCAACGGATCGAGGAGGCTCTGGTGCGACGAGAGCACGAGCAGGCCCCCCTGCCGCGGCAGCGGCTCGGCGAAGCGGTAGCGAATGCCGAACAGGACCACGCCGAGCGTGCGGCAGAGGATCCAGAGAGAGTCGTAGAAGAAGCGGGCACCGGGGCCGCGTCGGGCGGATCCGCCGCCGGAGTCGTCGGCGCGGCTCATGGCGCGCCCGCCCCCGGTCCGGCCGGCCGCCGCGCCTCGACCCACGCCAGGAGCGTGAGCACCACGTCCTCTGGGCCCATGCCGTCGGTGACGAGCAGTTCCGCCCCGTCGGGCTGTCGCATCGCCCCCACCGCGCGGTGCGTGTCGCCGTCGTCGCGCTCTTCCTGGGCGGCGAGGATCTGTTCGAGCGTGGTGTCGCGGCCGCGCCGCCGCTCCTCGTCGAGGCGGCGCCTCGCGCGCTCCTCGGCCGAGGCGGTGAGGAACACCTTCAGTTCGGCGTCGGGGAAGACCTCCGAGCCCTGGTCGCGACCCTCGGTGACGACGTCGATGTCGCTGGCCATGCGCCGCTGCACGCGCTTCATCGCCGCCCGCACCAGGGGGGCGTTGGCGACGGGGCGCGTGGCAGCGGTGATCTCGGGAGTGCGGATCTCCTCGGTGACGTCGATCTCGTCGACCTTCACCTTGCCTCCCCGGAACTCGATCTTCACCCGCTCGGCGATCGCGGCGAGCGCCGCCTCGTCGTCGAGGGGGACGCCCGAGCGGATCGCCACCAGCGCCACGCTGCGGTACATGGCGCCGGTGTCCATGTGGCACCAGCCGAGCCGCCGGGCCAGTTCGCGGGCGGTGGAACTCTTGCCGGCGCCGGCCGGTCCGTCGAGCGTGACGATCATGTGGGAACGGGGCTCCACGACGAGAACGAGGCACCTGTCGGCAGGCGACCGACTCATTCTCCCGTTCGTTCGTTCCCGGGGAAGAGGAGATCGATCCAGGCCTGTCCGTAGCGGGCCAGCCACACCGTGGTGCTCCGCCCGGCGAGGGTCACGTCGCCGGGGAGGGGCCGGCCGAGGGCGTCGGCGAAGCGGGCCCGGGCGACGTCGAAGCCCCAGTCGACCGTCACGTCCCCCGCGCGCCCCTCCGACTCGACCAGGAGCACGCGGACGCCGATCGTCTTGCCCGACTCGAGGACCGGCCCCGCCCATCCGATGCGGACATGGTCCGATGCCGTGAGCGGACCGGCGGACGGGGCGCCCGCTCCCTGCCCCGGCGCCGCGAGCGTGCCGGTCGCGGCCAGATCGAGGGCCGCCTCCCAGGGACGCTTCAGTCCGATGCCGACGGCGAGCGTGAAGGTGCCCTTGGTGCCATCACCTGCGAGGAGCCAGGAGTCGAGCGTGTGCGGCGTGGAGCGGAGGTGCCAGGGAAGGCCGCCGGTGAGGATCGAGACGTCGGGGGTCTCGCCGCCGCGGCCCTGCCGGAGGGCGAGGAAATGGGGGGCGGTGAGGAGCGTGCGCTCGGTGGCGATTCCCTGGCCGTGGAGGCTGCGGCGCAGATCGAGGTCGTCGTTCTCGTTCCAGGCCCAGCGGCAGGCGAGGGCGTGTTCGAGAGGGTTCCCCTGTCCCTTGGCCGCGAGCGATCCCGGTGCCCGGGAGAGCGCCACCTCGATCTCGATGCGCGCCAGCGGCATCCCCGGCACGAGCGACACGCGCTGCACGACGTCGCCGAGCGGCTTCCCCGCCCCGTCGACGATCCGTCCCCGGCTCTCCACCGAGCCGGTGCCGGTCCGCGTGCAGGAGGAGGCGACGGCGGGGGCATAGTCGGCGCGCTCGAGCGCGTCCTCCCAGGGGGACCCCGGGGGGGGCGGCGGGCGGGTGGTGCGCAGGGCCACGTGCTGCGAGAGCCGGTTGCCGCGTTCACCGGGACGGCGCAGCGACAGGATGCCGCCGGTGACGGGGTGGATGCGGACGCGGAGGAGGTCGTGCTCGATCACGAGGTTCTCGTCGCCCCCGCCGAAGAGGCCGCGGGCGAGGCCGCCGAAGAGTCCGCCGCCCCGTGCCGCCCGCGGGGCGGCCGGCTTCGCGGGCGAGGGATCCCCGCCGTGCGCCGGGCCCGGGCCGCGCCGCAGTCCGGCGAGCACCTTCCTGCCGGCGACGATCCTGGCGGCTTCGGCCCGGGTCGCCTCGAGCCGGGGGGCGACGGGGTCGGCGAGCGCCGCGTCGGCCTCGGCGGGCCGCGACACGGGATAGGAGTCGGGCTCCCAGCTGACGAGCGTGCCGGCGCCGGCGGTGCGGCGGAAGAGTTCGTCGGGGGTGACGAAGGTTCCGAGTGCCGTGCTCCAGGATCCGATGCGCCGCAGGTCGCCGAAGAAGGGGCTCGAGAGCCCGGCGTGGTGCGCGAACCAGACCACCGCGGTGTGGTCGTGGTCGATCGCCTCGCCGATGCGGTCGGCCAGGGTGAGGATCGTCGACGCCCGGCGGGCATCGAGCGGGGTGCGGGCGATCCCGTCGAGGCAGGCGTTGCCGCTGCCTTCCCAGCGGATCCGGCCCGTGCCGGGATCGGGGAGCGGCGTGCCGTCGAAGAGATTCCAGATCACCCCGGCGTAGTCGAAGCGGGAGAGGATCGCCGGCAGCGCCGGCGACCATCCGCCGGAGACCTGCGCGAACGTCGCCGGCACTCGTCCGGTCGCCTTCCGCCAGGCATCGTGCCCCTGGAGAAACGACTCCCGGATCGTCTCCGGGAGGCAGCCGTCGAGCGGCTCCTCTCCCCAGCGGCCTCCGGCCGGGGCGATCCGTCCGGCGTCGCAGGCCTCGCGCAGCCGCGCCGTCAGCGCGGTGTCGGTGCGGGCGAGCTTCTCGATCAGGCTCCCGGTGGCGACGAGCGCCCAAGGCACGGGGCTCCCGAGCTCGGCGGCGAGCCGGGCGCCGAGCGTCGTCTCGGCGAGGAGCACGACGTCGAGGAGCCAGACGTCGACGGAGTAGTAGCGGGCCCGCGCCGCCTCGAGGTGGCCGTAGCACTCGGTGAGTCCGGCTGCCGCGGCGGCGCCGTCGCCCGCGACCCAGGCCCGCGCCGCGTCGACCAGCCGCTCCTCGAAGCCGGTCGTGACGGCGTCGGCGGGGGAGCCGCTGAACGGGCCCGAACTCCCCAGGCCGGTCGAGGAACGCATCCGGCGAGCGAGGAGTTCGGACAGCAGCCAGGCCAGGCCGAAGGCGTGGAAGTCGGCGGGCGTCACCGGCCGGGCCGGCGGATCGGCGGCCGGCAGGAGGGGGGGCTCGACGTCGGCCTGCCCGACGGCGGCCAGCGCCTGCCTGAGCGTCTCCTCCCGCGAACCGGCGCGTCGGACCCAGCGGCTGCCGGGGGTGGAAGCGGGATCGACGAGCCCCGCGAGCCGATCGTCGCAGTGTGCTGTAACGATCCCCAGCACCTCGACGTCATTCCCGGGGGGCGCTTCGACACTGGCCCACGCCGGGATCCTCCCGGAGGCGGCGACGAGGCGCGGATCCCACGCCGCGGTCCAGGCGGCGAGCAGTTCGTCGGCCTCGGAGTCGCCCAGCCACGTGGGGAAATCGTCGAGCGAGTGACAGGGGAAGAAGACGATCGTCCGACGGGGTGTCATGGGGCGAAGTGTACCGGCGAACCGACGGCTTTTCAGCGAGTCCCTCCGGGTCGGCGGCGCGGGGGGCAGGCGGGCACGAAGACGACGGGTCGACCGGCTGTCCCGGGCGGTGCCGGGGCGGTTTGACACTCCGCGGAACTCGTTCATAAAGTGAGGCTGGCCGGACTCTTGCCGCGAGTCGGGCCGCTTCTGGTTTCCCTTCTCCTCCTCCTCACCCTGGAACTGGCCATGGCCCGTAGTCCGTACGTCTGGGGCATCGACATCGGCAAGTGCGCCTTGAAGGCCATCCGCTGCCGCGCGTCGGAGGAGCCCGGGAAGATCGTCGCCGAGGCGTTCGACTACGTCGAATACCCGATGATCCTCTCCCAGCCGGAGGCCGATCCGACGGAGTTGGTGCGGAACGCGCTGGCGGAGTTCGTCACGCGGAACAAGCTCCAGGGGGACCGGGTGGCGGTCTCGGTGCCGGGGCAGTCGGGCCTGGCGAAGTTCATCAAGCTGCCGCCGATCGAGGCCAAGAAGATCCCCGACATCGTCCGCTACGAGGCCCGCCAGCAGATTCCCTTCCCGCTCGACCAGGTGGAGTGGGACTGGCAGCGGCTCGTGGGGGGCATCGAGGAGGGGGGGTTCGTCCTCGACGCCGAGGTGGCGCTGTTCGCGATGAAGCGCGAGCAGGTGCAGAAGGCGCTCGAGCCCCTCATCGCCGCCGGCATCGACGTCGACATCCTCCAGCTGTCGCCGATGGCCCTGGCCAACATGCTCATCTTCGACCAGCTCCCCGACCCGACGACGATCGACCCCCTCGAGCCGCCCCCGTCGGTGGTGCTGGTGTCGATGGGCGTCGACGCCACCGACCTGGTCGTGACCAACGGCCTCCGCATCTGGCAGCGGAGCATGCCGATCGGCGGCAACAACTTCACCAAGTCGCTCGTCCAGGGGATGAAGCTGACCTTCGCCAAGGCGGAGCAGCTGAAGCGCAACGCGGCCCGCGCCGAGAACGCGAAGGACGTGTTCAACGCGATGAAGCCGGTGTTCAACGAGTTCACCTCCGAGTTGCAGCGTTCGCTGAATTACTTCACCGGCTCCGATCGGTCGGCGAAGATCGGCAAGATCCTCCTCCTCGGCAACGCCTCCAAGCTCAAGGGCCTGGCCGATTTCGTCTCCAAGCAGCTCGGCGTCGAGGTCCACCGTCTCGACACCTTCCGCGGCCTGGACGGCGCCGACGTCACCGCCGCGCCGACCTTCAAGGAGAACCGGCTCGCCTTCGGCACCGCCTACGGCCTGGCGCTGCAGGGGGTGCAGGAAGCCTCGATCAACACCAACCTCCTCCCCGGCGAGATCGTCCGGGAACGGCTCATCGAATCGAAGAAGCCGTGGGCGGTGGGGGCGATGATCGGCCTGCTCGGCGCCTCGGCGCTGAGCTTCCTGGGGACGTTCGTCGCCTGGACGAGCTACTCCCCCGACCTCTACGCCAACGCCTTCCAGCAGGCCGATTCGGCGAAGAGCCGTTCCTCGAGCATGGTGTCGTCGGTCGAGGATTCGAAGAAGAAGCAGGAGGACGCCTACGCGCAGCAGCAGTATCTCGTGCGCCTCGCCGACCGGCGTTTCCAGTCGATCGACATGTTCCGCGCCGTGGAGACGCTCCTGCCGCACGACGCCGATCCGGCGAATCCGCCTGCTGACCCCGCGAAGCGCAACCAGCTCTACGTCGACGCGCTCGACATCCAGTGGAAGCCCGACTTGGCGGCCTGGTTCGAGTCGGTGAAGCCGCAGTGGCTCGAGACCTTCCCGGCCGAGGAGGTGGACGAGGACGCGGCCGACGCCCCCCCCGCCGACGCGCCGCCGCCGGAAGGGGCCGACGGCGCGGCGCCCCCGCCGCCGGAGAAGAAATGGACCGCGGCCGAGGATCCGGGGCCGAAGGGGCCCGGCTGGGTGGTGCAGATCAAGGGGCACCACTACCACAACGAAGAGAAGCAGAAGCCCGCGGTGGGGATCCAGTTCGTCCGGGAGACGCTCGCCGCCGGCCTCCTGGGGACGCTCGACCAGGTGCCGATCAGCGCCGGCCCGCTCGCCGGGAAGCTGGTGACCCCGGCCGAGATGGGCATCACCCATCCGGTCATCGTGTCGTCGCAGCCGATCACGATCGAACGCGTGCTGGGTCTGTCGCTCCCCGGCGCCGAAGGGGCCAAGGAGGGGCAGCCGGGCGCCGCAGTCGCGGGAGGGGCCGACGCCGTCGCGGGCCTCGCGGGCGGGCCTCCGGGTGGTCCGGGCGGTCCGATGGGATCGCGGCCGCCGCGCGGCTCGATGATGCCCCCGGGCGGCTCGATGCCCCCCGGCATGGGCGGCCCCGGCGGCTTCGGCATGGACGAGGGCACGCCCCTTCGTCGCTACGACTTCATCCTCCAGTTCGCCTGGGTGCCGACGGTTCCCAGCGACGCCCCGAAGCCGGCCGAGGGAGACGCCGCGCCCGCCAATTGAGCGGCGGGATCACGCCGCGAACGTCCCTCCGCCGCTCGTCAAAGCCCGATCCGAGTTCCCTCCGAGCCGTCCGACACCGATCCCACAACAGCCGTCCGCGAGGCAGACCATGGTCAAGATTCCGGATTCGGTGCGTCCCGCCTGGGACATCGTGGCCAAGTACCACTTCTGGATGCTCGCGCCGCTGGTGCCGCTGCTCCTCCTGCCGGCGCTGTTCATGACCAACGGCAAGCTCTCCGCCGAGATGGCGGCGAAGCGGACGGAGATCGACGGCAAGCTGTCGTCGCTGCGGCAGATCGACGGGATCACCCCGCATCCCAACGACACCTGGACGACCGACATCGACAAGCGGACGGCGCGCGTGAAGCGCGAGACGCTGGGCGAATGGCAGCGGTTCTGGGACAGCCAGGCCGAGCTCCACCTCTGGCCCGCGGAACTGGGCAACGACTTCCTCCAGCGTCTCGGCAATCTCCGCGCGGGGCGCGAGCTCCCCCGGCCGATGCTCGAGCGATACCAGTCGGCCGTCCGCGAGATGGCCAAGAAGCTCCCGGCCCGGATGGGGTCCGACGCGCAGATGATCGACCCCGACGTGGCGGCGGCCGAAGGGGCCGGCGCGGCGGGCGGGCCTCCCGGACTGGGTGGGCCTCCCGGACTGGGCGGCCCTCCCGGGGGTGGCCCCGGCGGCGGCGCGGCCGCGATGATGATGAACCAGATGCGCATGATGCAGGGGGGAGGCTTCGGGGGCCCCGGCACGGGGATGAAGCGTTCCACCGCCCTGGTCGACTGGGACGCCGCCGACCAGCAGCGCGTCTACGACTCCTTCCACTGGGACAAGCTCCCCAAGACGAAGCAGGTGCTCCTCGCCCAGGAGGAGATGCGCCTCTACGAGCTGATGTGCGACCAGATCGCCGCCGCCAACCAGGGCGCGCGGGGGTCGTACGAGGCGGCGATCCCGGCGGTGCAACAACTCAACGTCGGCTACCTCGCCGCCGAGGACGAGCTCTCGCTCTCCACCGCCGGCCGTCTCTACGACCCCGCTGCGGCTGCGGCGGGGGGCGGCATGCCCGGGATGGGAGGCAGCGACGGCGGTCCGATGCTCAGCATGAGCTCGATGATGTCGGGCGGGGCGGGGGGCGAGGGCGCTGCCAGCACCAAGCCGCTCCATCCGCGCTTCATGCCCCGTGAAGGGCAGGGGGGCGGCATGGGCCTCGGTGGCATGCGGGGCATGATGTCGAGCATGCCCCCCGGTGGCATGGGGGGCCCGGGCGGCGACGGAGGCGCTCCCGCCGCCCCCGAGGGTCCCGGCACGACCGACGAGGCCTTCATGACCTGGATCTACGTCGATGCCGATGGCAAGCCGCTCAAGGGGGAGGAGGTGGCGACGAGCCCCTCGGCCCTGATGACGCTCCTGGTGCCCTTCGTGATCCGGGCGACGATCGATCAGCGCAAGCTCGACGCCTTCCTCGTGCAACTGGCCACGCTGCCGGCGGCACCGATCGAGATCCGCCAGCTGCGTCTCAATCCCCCGGCCGCCGCGGCGGGTGTTCCCGGCATGGGTGGCCCGATGGGCATGGGTGGCCCGCCCGGAATGGGCGGTCCCCCCGGCATGGGCGGGCCCGGTGGCATGGGAGGCGGCCCGACGATGGGTGGCCGTCGTCCGCCCGGCATGGGAGGTCCTCCGGGGATGGGTGGCCCGCCCGGCATGGGTGGTCCCGGCGGCATGATGGACGCCGCGGCCGTGGGCCCGCGCCGTCCGCACGACATCGTGATCGAGGTCCGTGGCACGATCGCCCTGGCCACTCCCCCCGATCC
>CAWUOA010000054.1:0-13563 GCA_963923225.1 uncultured Planctomycetaceae bacterium | reverse complement strand
GAGACCGACGTGGCCACGATGCCGATGGTGCAGAAGCGGATCATCCGCGCCTGCCAGCGGGCGCAGAAGCCGGTGATCGTCGCCACGCAGATGCTCGACAGCATGCAGCACTCGCGGAGGCCGACGCGCGCGGAGGCCACCGACGTCGCCAATGCCATCCTCGACGGCGCCGACGCCTGCATGCTCTCCGGCGAGACGGCGATCGGCGACCATCCGCGGATCGTGGTGGAGACGATGCGGCGCATCGCCCGGGCGACCGAGTCGCAGTACCTCGCCGACCGGCGCCTCACCCTCGAGGAACAGAAGCGGGCTCCCTGGCTCGCGGCCGCCGTCGAATCCGCCGGCCCGGAGGGGCTCCCCGAGGGGCTCCACCCCATCACGCAGGCGGTGGTGGACGGCGCGGGGCGGATCGCCATCGACGTGGGGGCCCGGCTCGTCGTCGTCGCCAGCCGCACCGGCGCCACGGCGATCGCCCGCTCGAAGCGCCGCGGCGCCACCCCCACGGTGGGCGTCAGCGACAACGTCGCCACGCTGCGCCAGATGGCGCTCTACTGGGGCGTGACGCCGCTGGCCGGCACGGTCTCCGCCGACGTCCAGGCCCTCCTGGCCCACGTCTCCGCCTGGGGGCTCGCCGGCGGGAGGCTCGCCGCGGGAGACCGGATCGTCCTCGTGGCAGGGGTGGGTTTCGGGACGGGAGGGCATAATATGGCCCTCGTGAAGGAAGTCTGAGCCCTTCGGGCCCGCGGCTTCCGAGCCCCTCGTGCAACCCCACCACAGCAAGACAGGAACTCTTTCGTGAGCGGCAAGCGGACGAAGTGCGTGCTGGCCTATTCCGGCGGTCTCGACACCTCGGTGATCCTCGGATGGCTCATCGAGCGCGGCTACGACGTCGTGGCGGTGTACGTCGACCTGGGCCAGCCCTGCGAGGACCGGCAGGCGATCCTCGAGAAGGCCCGCACCTGCGGGGCGGTGAAGGCCGAGATCGTCGACGTCCGCGAGGAGTTGTGCCGCGACTTCGCCTTCCCCGTCCTCCAGTGGCAGGCCCGCTACGAGGGGACCTACCTCCTCGGCACGTCGATCGCCCGGCCGCTGATCTCGAAGGTGATCGTCGACATCGCCCACCGCGAGGGGGCCACGGTGTTCGCCCACGGCGCCACCGGCAAGGGGAACGACCAGTGCCGCTTCCAGCTCGCGGCCGAGGCGCTCGATCCGAAGATCGCCATCCTCGCGCCGTGGCGGATCCGTGAGTTCCGCGAGCTGTTCCCCGGCCGCACCGAGCTGATCGACTTCTGCGAGAAGCGGAACATCCCGGTCAAGGCCTCCAAGGGGAAGCCCTACAGCTCCGACGAGAACTGCCTCCACACCAGCTACGAGGCGGGGCTGCTCGAGGAGATGACCACCGACGGCTTCGAACTCGTCGACTTCGGCATGACCGTCTCCCCTCAGGCGGCCCCTGACGAGCCGGAGACGGTGCGGATCGACTTCGAGTCGGGGGTGCCGACGAAGGTCAACGGAAAGGCCCTGGCCCCGCACGAGATCGTGCTCGAGCTCAATGCAATAGGCGGCCGCAACGGCATCGGCCGCACCGACATCGTCGAGAACCGCTTCGTCGGCATGAAGAGCCGCGGGGTCTACGAGGCGCCGGGCATGACGCTCCTCTACGAAGCGCATCGCCTGGTCGAGCAGCTCACGCTCGACCGCGATCTCGTCCACCTCCGCGACCGGCTCTCACCGGAGGTGGCGGAGATGGTCTATTACGGCTTCTGGTACTGCGCGAAGATGGACGCCCTCTCGGCCTTCATCCGCGAGGCGCAGAAGCCGGTCACCGGCACCGTCGAGCTGAACCTCTACAAGGGGAACATGCTCGTGAAGAGCCGCACGAGCCCCAACAGCCTCTACGACGCGGCGATCGCGTCGATGGAAGGGGGCGGGTCCTACGACCAGACCGACGCCGAGGGCTTCCTGCGGATCATGGGGCTCCCCGGCCGCGTCCAGGGGGCGGTGCGTCCCCGGGGCTGACGCGCCGCTCGAACGCCTCCGGCTCCAGTCGGACGAGTTCGATCGGCCGCCGCCATCGGGCCACGTCGCGGCCGTCCCCACCAGGCAGGGCGACGGCCGCGACATGGCCGACGCACGGTTCGAGGCAGGCCAGGTCCCACGACAGGCCTTCCCGCGGCCACCGCGCGCGGCGAACGTCGCCGTCCGAGCCGATCTCGAGCGTCACTTCGGCGAGCGTCGGGGCCCCCTCCCCGCCGATGCCGGTGCCGAGGCTCTTGAGGCAGGCTTCCTTGCAGGTCCAGAAGCGATAGAAGGCGGCGGTCGCCCGCGCCGTGGGGAGGGCCCGGAGGAGGCTCGACTCCTCGGGCGCGAAGTGGCAGGCGACACGGAGGAGGTCGTCGAGCGTGCGGCGGTCGCCATCGACCCGCTCGAGATCGACGCCGATCGCCGGGCCTTCCTGGACGCCGGGGCCGGCCGGGAACCCCGGCTCTGGCGCGGGGGCCAGCGCGTAGAGCACGAGGCTTCCGCTGCGGGAGAGATTGAACCCGGGCCACCGTGCGGCCCGGAGTGCGTGGCACTTCTCCGTGCTGCGGGAGGGGACCAGCACCGGTTTTCCGTGCGGCCCGACGCCGATGGGTACCTCCACGGGGGGGCACCCGAGCCTGCTCCCGAGCAATCGCCGCAGAAGCCCGCGGCGGACCACGAAGCGATCCCGGTCCTCGACTCGGCGAAAGCGATCCGCACGGGATCGCTCCTCGGGCGACAGCGTTCCTTGGAACGATTCCGCCCTCCAGGAGTCGCAGTCGGCCAGAAGAATGACCGGAATGGAAGCCATCGGATGGCGCGAAGGGCAAAGTGTGCCGGTTCCGTGCGACCCTCAGGATTCGCGGGACCAGCGACGGAGGATTATCCCGCATGGGGGTGGCGACGCGCTCGCATCGGGCCGACAGTGAGGAAAGAATAGCCGTTCCCGCGAGCAGCGCCGACCGCCTCCCGAGACCATGCAGTCCACGCTCATCCTCGATCGACACCCCCTGCCGAGCGACTCGGCCCGGCCATCCTGGCGGACGACGATTCACGGAGCGTTCGACCGGGTGGCCGAGCGCTTCCCCCGGGCGATCGCCGTCGAGGAGGGGGGCCAGTTCCGGACGTACGAGGAGGTGGCGGCAGCGAGCATGCGCCTGGCGGCGCGGCTCGCCGCCGCCGGCGTTCGCCCCGGGGACGTCGTCGGGGTGTGCGTGGGGCGTTCGCCGGAGTTCGTGGTCGCGCTGCTGGCGATCCTCCGCTGCGGTGCCGCGTACGCACCGTTGCCGGGAGGGTATCCCCTGCCCCGCCTCCTCGGGATGGTCGAGGATGCCCTCGTCCGCGTCCTGATCGTCGACGGTGTGAGCGCCCCGCTCGCCGACTCGCTCGAGCGTGGGCATGGGGGTCTGGTCCGGGTGTCGATCGATTCCGGCTCGGTGTGGTCCGGCGAGTTGCCGGACGCGGAGCCGACGGCGAGCGACGTCGGTCCGGAGAGCCCCGCCTACGTGATGTTCACCTCCGGCTCGACCGGCCGGCCGCGGGGCGTCGTCATTCCCCATCGGGCCGTCGTCGGACTCGTGGTCGGTCAGTCGTTCGCCGATTTCGGGCCCGGCCTGCGCACGTTGCTGCTGGCGCCGACGGCGTTCGACGCGTCGACGTTCGAGCTCTGGGCGCCGCTCCTCCACGGCGGCACGGCGGTCGTCTTCCCCGACGACGACGTCGACCCGGTCCGACTGGGTGAGGTCCTCCGCGCCGGGCGGGTGAACTGCCTCTGGCTCACCGCCGGGCTGTTCAACCTCGTCGTCGATCTCGTTCCCTCGGCGCTCGACGGCGTCGCGCACGTCCTCACGGGGGGCGACGTGCTCTCGATCCCCCATGTCAGGCGTGCGTTCGCGGAATGCCCCGGGATCAGGCTCACCAACGGCTATGGCCCCACCGAGACGACCACCTTCGCCTGCACCCACGCCATCGATCCCGGCGACGAGTTCCCCGAGGGCACGATCCCCATCGGCCGGCCGCTCGCACATACCGCCTGCCTGGTCGTCGACGAGCGGGGCGAGCCGGTGCCGGACGGCGTCGAGGGCGAATTGCTCATCGGTGGCTCCGGCGTCGCGCTGGGATACCTGTCGGGGGATCGGACGAGGTTCGTCGCCGATCCCCGCGGCACGGAAAGCGGGATCTGGTACCGCTCCGGCGACCGCTGTCGCCGGAGCGACGACGGCACGCTGCTCTTCCTCGGCCGCGTCGATCGCGAGGTGAAGATCCGCGGCCACCGTGTCGATCCTGCCGAGCTCGAGGCGGTCCTCGCCGCGCACCCGGAGCTCTCGGCGTCGGTGGCGGTGCCCTTCGGCCCCGCCGGCGACCGTTCGATCGGCGTCGCGGTCGTCCGCCGTGACGGCGGGACGGATTCCGTCGACGGCCTGCGCGATTGGCTCGCGGAACGCGTCCCGCCGGCGCTGCTGCCCGCGCGCATCGTGAGCGTCGCCGCGCTTCCCGTCACTCCCAACGGCAAGCTCGACCGTGACGCCCTGGTCGCGTCGTTCGCGTCGGCCCACGGCGGCGAGAGGCCCGTGCCGGGCGATCGCCCCGAAACCGTGCGGCTCGTCGAGGCGTTCAATCGGACCGACGTCGACCTGGGGCCTCCCGCCACGCTCCAGTCGCTCGTCGAGCGCCGAGTGAGGATGGATCCGGGTGCGATCGCGGTGGAGTTCGAGGGGACGACGCTCGACTATGGCGGGCTCTGGTCGCGCGCGAGCCGTCTGGCGGCGGAGCTCCGCCGACACGGCGCCGGTCCGCACGTTCCCGTCGCGATCTGCGCCGAACGGTCGATCGATCTGGTGGTGGGGCTCTTGGGGATCCTCGCCGCCGGCGCTCCCTATCTGCCGCTCGATCCGGAGCAGCCCCCGTCACGGTCCGCCCGGATGGCTCGCGTCGCCGCGGCACGCCTCGTGCTCGTGCAGGGTCGCCTGCTCGGGCACGTCGCCGAGTTCGCCGCCGATGCGATCGTGCTCGACGATCCGGCGGCCCCGTGGAGCGTCCTCGTTCCCGGCCACTCCGGCCTCCACGACGCCGAACTCCCGGGGGCCCCCGAGGATCCCGCCTACGTCATCTTCACCTCCGGATCGACCGGTGAGCCGAAGGGCGTGATCAACACGCACGCCGGTATCGTGAACCGGCTGCGGTGGATGCAGACCGCCTACGACATCGGCCCTTCCGACCGGATCCTCCAAAAGACGCCCTACGGCTTCGACGTCTCGGTGTGGGAGTTCTTCTGGCCGTTGATCGCCGGGGCCCGGATCGTGGTGGCACCGCCCGGAGCCCATCGCGATGCCGTCGCCATTGCCGGACTGGTCTCCCGGTCCGGCATCACGGTGATCCACTTCGTCCCCTCGATGCTCGACGCGTTTCTGGAGGTGCCGGGCCTCGAGAGGGCGTGCGGCTCGCTGCGGCATGTCGTCGCCAGCGGCGAGGCGCTGTCGGAGACGGCCGCGCGCGAGACGCTGCGTCGGCTACCGGCCCGCCTCCACAACCTCTACGGGCCGACGGAGGCTGCGGTCGATGCGACGTTCCACGAGTTTCGGGCGACCGATCCGCCCGGCCCGGTGCCGATCGGCCGGCCGATCGCCAACATGCGGGCCTACGTCCTCGATGCCGAACGGCGTCCCGTCGACGTCGGCGAGACGGGCGAGCTCTGGCTGGCGGGCGTCGGCGTGGCGCTGGGGTACGCGGGACGGCCCGATCTGACCGCCGAGCGGTTCCTCCCCGACCCGTTCCGTGACGGGACGATGTACCGCACCGGCGACCTCGCCCGCTGGAGGCCCGACGGCGCGATCGAGTACCTCGGCCGGACCGACCATCAGGTGAAGCTCCGCGGCGTGCGCATCGAGCTGGGGGAGATCGAGACGGCGATCGAACGCGTCGAGCCGGGATCGCGCGCGGTCGTTCTCGCGCGCGAGGATCGGCCCGGTGACGTGCGGCTCGTGGCGTACGTGGTCGGCGGCGTCGACGCCGGGCCCCCGTCGCTCCGCGACCGACTGCTCCCGATCCTCCCGGCGGCGATGGTTCCCTCCCGGGTCATGCGTCTGTCGGAGTTTCCCGTCACCCCCAACGGCAAGCTCGACCGGGCCGCGCTCCCCAGGCCCGCCGACGGCACGGATGCGGAGGAGCCGGCGTTCGATCCCCCGCGAGGCGCCGTCGAGACGCTCGTCGCCGAGCTGTGGCGGGCGCTCCTCGGCGGTGGGGCGATCGGCCGCGACGACGATTTCTTCGACCGCGGAGGCAATTCCCTCGTCGCGATGCGTTTGGTAGTCCGGATCGAGCGGGCGACGGGCGTGCGCCTGCCGGTGCGGATGGTGTTCGATCGACCGCGGCTGGCCGAACTCGCGGAGGAGGTCGCCCGCCGCGAGGAGGCCTGTCGGTCCCCGCAGGCCTCGACGCCGCCGCCGGAAGGCCCGCTCGACCTGCCGGCCCTGCCGGCGCAGCGCGGCATGTGGGCCCTGCACGACCGCCTGCCCGAGCGGGCGACGTACAACCAGCCCTTCGCCTTCCGGCTCGGTGCGGCGATCGACCCGCAGACGCTGCGGGGGGCGATGCTCGCGCTGGCCCGACGGCATCCCGCGCTGCGGACGAGCCTCCAGGCGACGCCGGCCGGACCGATCCAGCGGGTCATGCCTGCGGACGGGGCGGCGGTCGACTGGACGGTCGAGCCGGGCGTCGGACCCGACGCGATCGACGCGGCACTCCGCGACCACGCCCGCCGCCCCTTCGATCTGGCCCGGCCGCCGCTGTGGCGGGCGACGTTCTTCCCCGCCGCCGCCCCCCACGGCGTGATCCTCGTCGTCTTCCATCACGCCGTCATCGACGAGTGGTCGGTCTCGCTGTTCCTCGACGAGCTCGAGACGCTCGGCTCGGGACGCGGGGCGCTCCCGGAGGCGCCGGCGTGCCGCCTCGGCCCCCCCGCGCCGCAGCGTGCCGAGACGCTGCGGCGCCATTGGCAGGACACGCTGGCCGGCGCCCAGCCGGCGCTCCGGCTTCCCGGCGCACGCCCGGGCGAGGGCGCGGGGACCGGGGGTGAGATCCGGCGCCGGAGCCTCGATGGCGCCGCCGTGGGGGCGGCCCGGGCGGCGCGCGCGGCAGGCTGCACCGTCGCCCAGTGGCTGGTGGCCTGTTTCCACGCCTGGCTGCAGAGGATCACCGTCGCCGGCGACGTCGTCGTCCTCACCCCCGTCTCCCTGCGTGGACTGGGCGTCGCGGAGGATGCCTTCGGCTGCTGCCTCAACACCGTCCCGGTTCGTGTCCGCTGGAGGGACGATGGGAACGAAGGACGGCCGGCGGAGGGGGTGACCCTGCCCGACCTCGCCGCCAAGGTCCGACGGGCCATGGTCGACGCGACGGACCACGCGGATCTCCCCTTCGACGAGATCGCCGCGATCGCCAGCCGTGGTGGCAGGCAGGGGGGCGCGCTTGCCGACATCCTCGTGGTGGTCACGGAAGGGGCGCGGAAGCGCGGCCGATTCGGTGACGCCGGGCTCGAGCCGATTTCCTGCGACACCGGCACGGCCAAGTTCGGCGCGACCTTCTTCTTCGACGTCGTCGGCGGCGACGTCGAGCTCGCGGTCGAATACGCCACGGCCGTCCATGACGGCGATCTGATCGAGGCCCATCTCGCGTCGCTCTCGGCGCTGCTCCGCGGGGCGCTGCGCGACCCCGGCGTGGCGATCGAGACGCTGCCGCTGAACGATGCTTCTCCGCTCGTCGCGGCCCCTGCGGTGACCCCCGCGCTTCCCCCCATCCACGCCGCGGCGATCGGATTCGCCCGCACCGCCCCCGATGTCCCGGCCGTGGTCGCCGGCTCCGAGACCCTCACCTACGCCGATCTCGACGCCCGGAGCCGGGCGCTGGCGGCGCGGCTGGTGGAGCTCGGCGCCGTCGACGAGGAACGGATCGGCATCTGCCTGCCGCGCGGAGCCTCGTCGTGCGTGACGCTGCTCGGCGTGCTCCGCGCGGGGGCCGTGTGCGTGCCGTTGGATCCGGCCCTCCCCGCGGAACGGCTGGCTCGCATGGTCGCCATCGCCGGGGTGCGGTTGGTGGTCTGCGACGGCGCCACCGCCGGCATCGTCGCCGGACTCGGCCCGGTCGAGCCGGTGCCGGCCGACGGGCACGCGGCGGCGCCCGGCTTCATCGATCCCCCGGTCGCGGCGGAGGCGCTGGCCTACGTCCTCTTCACGTCCGGCTCGACGGGCGATCCCAAGGGGGTGGAGATGCCGCACGGGCCGCTCGCGGCGCTGTTCGAGTGGCAGACCCGCAGCACCCCGCGCGGCCCCGGCGACCGGACGCTCCATTTCGCGAGCACCGGATTCGACGCCGCGTTCCAGGAGGTGTTCTCCGCGTGGGCGGCCGGATGCGCGGTCGTGGTCGCCGACGAGGAGGTGCGCCGCGATCCGGCACGCCTCGTCGAACTCCTCTCACGGGAACGCGTGGACCGTGCGATCCTTCCCACCGCGATGCTGATTCCGCTGGCCGAGGCGGCGCTGGCGGCGGGCGCGGTGCCCGCGTGCCTGCGCGACGTGATCGTCGCGGGGGAACCCCTGCGAATCACCCCCGCGGTGCGCCGGCTCTTCTCGGCCCTTCCGGGGTGCCGGCTCTGGAACCACTACGGTCCCACCGAGACCCACGTCGTCACCACTCATCGGCTCGACGGGCCGACCGGGGAATGGCCCGACCACCCGCCCATCGGTGTTCCGATCGACGGTGCGGAGGTGTCGATCGTCGGTCCGGACGGCAGCCGGCTGCCCCCGGGGTGCGTCGGCGAGATCGTCCTCGGAGGCGGGTGCCTGGCACGGGGCTACGCGTCCCGGCCCGATCTCACCGCGGAGCGGTTTCCGGTCGAGCGAGGCCCCGGAGCGGGTTCCCGGACGTACCGCACCGGCGACCTGGGGTGGATTCGCCCCGACGGCGCGATCGAGTGCCTGGGGAGAAACGACGGCCAGGTCAAGATTTCAGGCCACCGCATCGAGCCGGGGGAGGTGGAGGCGGCGCTGGCGGCCTGCCCGGGCGTGCGCCGCGCGGCGGTGATCGTGCGCCGCGACGGTCCGTCGGGGGGCGCGCGGCTCGTGGCCTTTCTGGAGGCGGAGCCCGGCTGGCCCGGACCGAAGGCGACCCGCGCGAGACTCCGGGCCACGCTCGCCGAGCCGATGATCCCTTCCGTCGTCATGCCGGTGGAGCGATTCCCGACCAACGTCAACGGCAAGATCGACCGGCGGGCCCTCGAGGCGCTGCCGGTCCGGCTCGAGGGCGACACGGCCACGGTCGAAGACGCCGATCCTCCGCGCGGCCCCGTCGAGACGGTCGTCGCGGAGGAATGGTCGCGAATCCTCGGCGTCTCGCGGGTCCTCCGCGACGACGACTTCTTCGCGCTCGGTGGCCACTCGCTGCCGGCGATGATGCTCGTGGCGGCGATCGACGGGCGTCTCGGTGTACGGATCCCGGTGCGGACGGTGTTCGACCGCCCTCGACTGGCCGACCTCGCGGAAGCGATCGCCGCGATGCGGCCCGTGGCGGCCCAAGAACCTGCGGGCCCCCGCCCGGAGTCGGAGGCCGCGACGGGCGCGGACACGGTGCCGGCGCTCGGGGCCCAGCGTGGCATGTGGGTGCTGCAGCACGTCCTTCCCGACCCGGCGACCTACAACCAGCCGCTCGCCCTGCGGCCGGTGGGAGCGATCGACTGGGACGCGTATCGGGAGCGGCTCGCTTCCGCCATGCACCGTCATCCGGCGCTGCGCGCGGCGCTGGTCGCGGGGCACGACGGGATCGCCCAGAGGCACGAGGCGCCGGGAACGCTGCCGTTGCCCTGGAGCGTTCAACCGGACGTCGGGCCACGGGAGCTCGAAGCGGCGCTCGCGCACCATGCCCGGCTGCCGTTCGATCTCTCCGTGGCGCCCCTGTGGCGGGCGGTCCTGTTCCCCCGGGCCGCCGACCATGGCGTCCTGCTGCTCGTTTTCCACCACGCCGTGGTGGACGACTGGTCGATCACGGCGCTGATGGAGGAGATCGGCGGCCTCCCACGTGCCGTCTCCGGACGGGAGCCCCCTTCGCCGGAGCCCTCCGGGGGGGACGGCGAGTACTGGGCACGCACGCTCGCCGGCGCTCCGGCGGCGGTGGCGTGGCCTCGTGACGGGGGGGCGGCCGCCGTGCCGTCGGGACGCGGCGCGATCCACCGGTCGGCGATCGCCCCGGAGGTGATCCGTGCCTGGCGAAGGGTCGCACGGGACGCCGACGGGACGCTGTTCCACTCGATGCTCGCGGCCTGTCACGTGTGGCTGCAACGCGTCGGCAACACCCGTGACACCGTGGTGGTCACGCCGGTGGCGGTGCGTGACCGTGCCGGCATCGATTCGGCGTTCGGCTGCCATCTCACCATTCTTCCGGTCCGACTCGTCCGGAAAGAGCGCGGAGCGACCGCCGCGACGGTCGCCGTCGCCCTCCGGGAGACTTTCCTCGACGGCCTCGATCACGGCGGGCTCGGCTTCGACGAGATCGTCGCCGCCGTCCCGGGGTCGGCCGGCCACGGCTTCCAGCCGCTCGCGAACGTGATGTTCGTGTTCCGCGACGGAGTCGAGGCCGGATGGCGGTTCGAAGGGACCCTGCTTGAGTCGGTGCCGGTGCATGCCGGCACCGCCCGCTACGATCTGACCGTCTCGGTGTCGGTCCGTGCCGTCGACGGCGGCGCGGACGTGGAGATGGAGTATTCCCTCGACGTCCTCGACGAGCCGACGGTGCGCGAATTGGCCGATCGACTGAGTCGACTCGTCGAGGCGGTCGCGAACGACCCGTCGGTCGATCTCGACACCCTCGATCTGCTCGACCAACGGGAGCGGACGATGCTCCTGGGGGCTTTTTCCGGCGCCGCCGTCGACTCCGGACCGCCGTCGACCCTGCTCGGGCTCGTCGAGTCGGCGTTGGCACGCGATCCGGGAGCCGCCGCGATCCGCGACGGGTCGGTGACGTGGAGCAGGGGTGATCTCGATCGGCGAGCCCGGAGGTGGGCACGGCGGCTGGAGGCCTGCGGGGCGGGGCCGGGAACGCGCGTGGTCGTGGCACTGCCCCGCTCGGCCGAGTACGTCGCCTGCATCCTCGGGGTGCTTCGGATCGGGGCGGCGTGGGTGCCGGTCGACGCGTCGACCGCGCCGGTTCGGGCCGAGTCCATCGTCGCCGCCGCGGAGCCGGTGGCCATCGTCACCGACGGCCCGGTCGGCATCCGGACCCCCGCCGGTGCGAGCGTGATCGACGCCTCGGTCGGCTTCCCCGACGCCTGGGACGACGGGGATGGCTGCTCCCAGGCCGCCGCCGCGGCCTACGTGATGTTCACCTCCGGTTCGACGGGGAAGCCGAAGGGAGTGGTCGTGTCGCACGCCTCGGCCGTGGCTTTCGTGCGTGCGATGCAGCGTCGTCATCCGCTGTCGGAGAAGGACGTGTTCCTGTTCTCCACCGGCACGACGTTCGACATTTCCGTGTACGAGATCTTCGGGACGTTGTCGGCAGGCGCGGCGATCGAGGTCGCGCCGCCGGGGATTCCCGATCCGGCCGTCATCGCTCGTCGCATCGTCGCCGCGGACGTGACCGTCGCGCAGTTCGTCCCGTCGTTCCTCGACCTTCTCGTCGACGAGCCGGAGTGGCGGAACTGCCGCCGGCTGCGCCGCGTGGTCTGCGGGGGCGAGGCGCTGTCGGCCTCGCTCGTGTCCCGGTTTCACGAGTCCTGCGGCGCCGAATTGGTGAACGGCTACGGCCCCACCGAGGCGACGGTCTACGCGACCTCCTGGACATGCCAGCGAGAACCGGGGAGCGCCGGCACGCCGCCGATCGGCCGCCCGATCGGCGACGTTCGCGTGCGCCTCCTGGACGCCTCGGGCCTTCCCGCCCCGGTCGGAGTCGCCGCGGAACTGTTTCTCGGCGGCGTGCAACTCGCCGAAGGCTATCTGGGCCGGCCCGATCTCACCGCCGAACGCTTCCTTCCCGACCCGTACGGCGGCGCCGCCGATCGGCTCTACCGGACCGGAGATGTCTGTCGCTGGCGCGGCGACGGCAACCTCGAGTACCTCGGCCGGCTCGACCACCAGGTGAAGATCCGGGGCCAGCGCGTCGAACTCGGCGAGGTCGAGGCCGAGATCGAGCGGATCGCCCCCGGTCTTCGTGCCGTCGCGACGCTGCTCGACGACGGCGCGGGCCGACGGCGGGTCGTGGCCTACGTCGTCGGCGCGCCGGGGATGGATCTCGACGCGATGCGGGCCAGTCTCGCCTCGTCACTCCCCGCCGCGGCGATGCCCACGTCGATCGTCCGTCTCGAGGCGTTTCCCCTGCTGCCCAACGGCAAACTCGACCGTGCGGCACTTCCTGCCCTCGCGCCTGACCCCGGTGAGAGCCTCGGCGCCGAGCCCCCGAGGGGACGGGTGGAGAACGTGATCGCCGGCATCTGGTCGGAGGTGCTGGGCAGGGAGCAGGTGGGCCGGACCGACGGCTTCTTCGAGATCGGCGGCCATTCGTTGCTCGCGATGAGGGTCATGGCCCGCTTGGAACGGTCATTGGGGGTGAGGGTTCCCCTTCGCAGCCTGTTCGTCGCGCCGCGACTCGCCGATTTCGCCACGATCGTAGAGCGCGCGCTCGACCCCGGGGCGGATTCGGCGGGAGGAGAGGATCATCCGCTCCTGCAAGGCTACGAGTCGCTCGTTCCGCTGCGGCCGTGCGGTGAGGCGGCGCCCCTGTTCCTCCTTCCCGGGCTCGGAGGGGGGATCTCGCACTTCCTCCCGCTCGTCGGGAGCCTCGGGGGCGGGATCCCGGTCTACGGACTGATCTCCAGGTCACTGGATGGATCCCGCGGAGGGGAGCCGACGCTCCGCGAGTCGATCGATCGCTACGCCGCGGAGATCGATCGATTCGCGCCGCGAGGGCTGGTCAATCTCGGTGCGCACTCGCACGGCGGATGGGTCGCGTACGAAGTGGCGCGGCTCCTGGCGGCCCGGGGGCGGGCCGTCGGCTCGGTGATCATTCTCGACACCCATCCGGGTGCCCGGCTTCCGGCGATGGGCCGGCTGTGGATGATGCCGTGGAGGATCGCGGACCGTCTCCAGAGGCAGGTCGAGTGGTCGACCGCCCTGTTTCGCGGGCACGTGCCGCGCAGCGTTCGCAGGATCCTCGGCTGGATGCGGTCGACCCCGCCGGAAAAGCCGGACTGGTACCGTGACGGGGCCGCCATCAAGGACTTCCGCGAGGCCGTCGCCCGTCACCCGACCGATCGATACGGGGGCCGCGTCGATCTGGTGCACGCGTCGAACGCACGAGTGACCGTCCTGCCCCTGTGGAGATGGCTCGTCGGACGAGGCCTGCGCGTCCATGACGTGCCGATCCATCATCATGAGCTCTGCGATGAGAAGCACGCGGACGCCGTCGGTCTGCTGATCCGTGGAATCCTCGCCGATGTCGCCGACGGCACCGTGGACGAGGAGGCCGTGGCCAAAGTGATCCGCCGCTGGATGCGGCGGCAGACAC
>CAWUOA010000053.1:0-13853 GCA_963923225.1 uncultured Planctomycetaceae bacterium | reverse complement strand
ACGCGACGCCGCGGTCACCAATCTCTCGGTCGGCGAGACGGTGTACCTCAAGAACGCGCTCGAGGTGGCGGGGCGTGTCCGCTTGGACGGCCTCGCCGGCCGCGACGTGACGGTGAAGCTGATGGTGGAGGGGGAGAGCGGCGCGATGGAGGAGGCGGCGCGGACGGTCGTCCGCGGCGGGCCGCAGGGGGCGGAGGAGTCGGTGCGGCTGGAGTGGGTGCCCAAGACGCTGGGCGAGCGGAAGCTGGCGCTGGTCGTCGATCCGCAGGAGGGGGAGGTGGTCCTCGCCAACAACGAGCTCTCCACCTTCGTGCAGGTGGTCGACGGCGGCCTGCGGGTCCTCTATCTCGAAGGGGCGCTGCGCGTGGAGCAGCGGTTCCTGCGCCGCGTGCTCGCCGCGAGTCCCGACATGCAGGTCGACTTCGAATGGATCGACGCCTCGGGGCGGCGCAACTGGCCGGTGAACCTGGGCCGCAAGCTCGACGGCGACTGGAGCGTGATCGTCATCGGCGACCTCGACGCGCAGGCGCTCTCGCCGCAGGATCTGGGAAAGATCGTGGCGAAGGTGAACGCCGGCACCGGCATCGTGTTCCTCGGCGGCTTCCACGCCTTCGAGGCCGGCGGCTGGGGCAGCACGGTGGCCGGGCAACTGCTCCCCTTCGAGCCCGACCGACTGGCCCGCCAGCCCTTCGACCAGCCGATCCGCGAGGGGCTCCACGTGCCCGGGCCGCTGCGGATGCTCCCCGACCAGCGGTTCGGAGGCGTGTCGATCCTCCGTCTGGCTCCCGACGAGAAGCAGTCGCGCGCCGCCTGGCAGGCGCTGCCGCCGCTGGAAGGGGCCAACGACCTCGGCCGCCTCGTCCCCTCCGCCAAGCCGCTGGCGGTCACGCCGGACGGACGGCCGTTGCTGGTGGCGCGTGAGTTCGGCGCCGGACGCGTCCTCGCCTTCGCCGCCGACTCGACCTGGAGGTGGGCGATGCAGGGAGCGGTCGACCAGCACCGGCGGTTCTGGCGGCAGATGGTGTTGTGGCTGGCGAAACAGGACGACTCCGAACGCGATTCGCTCTGGGTGCGCTTGGCGCAGCGCCGCGTCGCCGCCGGCGCCACGCTCCCCTTCGACGCCGGGGTCACCGGTCCCGACGGCTCGGGCGCCGCGGATGCGGTGCTCGACGCCGTGGCGGAGAGCCCGTCGGGCACCGCCAGGCCGGTGCGCCTGGCGCGGAAGGGGGAGTCTTTTTCCGGGGCCCTCGCCGACCTGGGCGAGCCGGGGGATTGGAAGCTCGTCGTCCAGGCGACGAGGCCCGGCGCGGCGCCCGTGAGCCGCACGGCGCGCTTCACCGTGGTCCGACAGGATCTGGAGATGGCCAACCCTCGGGCCAACCCGCTCCTCATGCGGCAGCTCGCGGAGTCGACCGAAGGGGGCGGGGTGCGGTCGCCGGAGGAGATCGCCGAGATCCTCGACGAGCTGCGCACCAAGCCCTCGGCCTACGACTCCGAGGAGCAATGGTCGGCGACGTTGTGGGACAAGTGGCCGATGTTCCTGGCGATGGCGGGGCTCCTCTGCCTCGAGTGGTTCCTGCGGAAGCGCTGGGGCCTGGTCTGACCCGGGCCAGTGGGGCCCGAAGGGCGGTTTTCAGCCCTTTTTTCCGCCTGTGACGGCCCGCCCCGATCCGCTATTTTTCCCCGCCGCGCCGGCGGCCGGCGGGGCGTCCCACGGCCCGTGCGGCGCGGTCGCCCCCGCGTCTCCCTTTCCACCGCGCCTCCCCCGAGCCCGGGACCCTCTCCCAGTGCGCAAGCCCCGCCCCATCCGCCGCAAGCTGTTCCTCGGCGGGCTCCTCGTGCTCCTGCTGGTGGGGCTGCTCACCGCCAGCAGCTTTCTCGGCAGCTACTCCTACCG
Organism: uncultured Planctomycetaceae bacterium; assembly: GCA_963923225.1. GTDB lineage: Bacteria > Planctomycetota > Planctomycetia > Pirellulales > UBA1268 > QWOP01. The sequence continues at coordinate 11,956 of CAWUOA010000053.1, read as the reverse complement.
CCGTCTCGTCCGGGCGCTCTCCGGCCGGGCGGCGGAACTGCCGCTGGCCAGCGCCCTGGGGGAGAGCGTGGCGACGCTGCGGCTGGTCCATGCCCGCGCGCTGTCCGGCGATCCGACCGCCCTGGCCGCGGCGCCGCCACCGCTTCCCGACATCCCCCTGCCGCGGCCCGACCTCGAGGAGGGGGAGGAGGACGACACCGGCTGCGAGCTGGGGCCGTGCAGCGCGCCGTTCCTCGCGGTCCTCGCGCGCACCGAGTTCGCTCTGGCGGCCTACCGGGAGGAGCTCGAGGAGGGCGAGATCGACGCCGGACCCTTCCGCGACAGGAGCCGGGAACGCGACACCGCGAGGCGGATCGCCTCGAGCCTCGCCGACATCCGCCGCGATCTCGACGGGGCGCCGGTCACGGTCGAGCGGCTGCGCGGCGTCGGCCCCGATCTGGGGAGGCTGGCCGCGCTCTCCGCCACGCTCCCCAGCTTCCTCCAGGAGCACCTCCACGACCTCTCGGGGGAGGTGCGCACCGGATACCGGATGCTGATCGTCACCACCTGGGCGGCGGCGATGGCCGCGGCGGTGGCGTTGGCGGCCCTCGCCGTGCTCACCTACCGCTGGGTCTTCCGGCCGCTGCGGCTCCTCGGCCACGGCTCGAGACGCGTCGCCGCCGGCGACTTCGCCTACCGCCTCGAACTCGACAGCCGTGACGAGATGGCGGAGCTCGCCGAGGCGCTCAACGAGATGACGGGCCGCTTCCAGGAGATCCGTGACGATCTCGACCGCCAGGTGCAGACGCGCACGCGGGAGGTGATCCGCAGCGAGCAGCTGGCCAGCGTCGGCTTCCTCGCCGCCGGCGTGGCCCACGAGATCAACAATCCGCTGGCGTCGATCGCCATGTGCGCCGAATCGCTCGAGGGGCGGCTCGGCGGGCTGGCCGAGAACGACGCCGACGCCGCGGTGGTCCGGCGCTATCTGGAGCTGATCCAGACCGAGGCGTTCCGCTGCAAGGGAATCACCGAGAAGCTCCTCGACTTCTCCCGGCTGGGGGAGGTGCGGCGGCAGCCGACGGCGGTGCTGGCGCTGGTCCGCGACGTGGCGGAAATGCTGCGCCACGTGGGCCGCTTCGCCGGGAGGACGATCGAGGTGGCGGAGGGACCCGATCCGGAGGTGATGGTCAATCCGCAGGAGTTCAAGCAGGTCGTCCTCAATCTCCTCGTCAACGCCCTCGACAGCGTCGAGGATTCGGGGCACGTGCGCGTCTCGGTGCGGCGCGACGGCGGGACCGCGGTCGTGACCTTCACCGACGACGGGTGCGGGATGACCGAGGAGGTCCTCGAGCATCTCTTCGAGCCCTTCTTCACGCGCCGCAAGGCGGGGCAGGGCACGGGCCTGGGGCTGTCGATCGTCCACCGCATCGTCGCCGATCACGACGGCCGCATCGAGGCGCGCAGTGCCGGCCCGGGGAAGGGGGCGACGTTCCGGGTCACGCTTCCCCTCGCCGGCCGGGCGGCCGAGGAGAGCGGGCCGGGAACGGGGGTGACGGGGCGCGATTCCGGAATCAGGCGGCGCGGCGGTGGCGGCACACGGGCGGCGTGAACGCCGCGCACGGACCGGGGACAGGGGAGAGGAGAGCCGGGATGGGCAAGACGACACGGCCGATGCGGGTGCTCTTCGCGGACGACGAGACGTCGCTGCAGGAGCTGATGCGGATCGAACTGCCGCGGCTGGGGCACGAGGCGACCGTCTGCCCGGACGGCCGGACGGCGATCCTGGCCCTCGAACGCACCGCCTACGATTGCGTGATCGTCGACCTCGACATGCCCGGGGCCGGCGGCATGGAGGTGATCGGGAGGCTCCGCGAGGTGGCTCCCGACACCGAGGCGGTGATCGTCACGGGCAAGTCGTCGCTCGAGTCGGCGGTGGCCGCCGTTCGGCAGGGGGTCTTCGACTACCTCACCAAGCCTTGCAAGCTCGCCGAGATCCAGGCGGTGCTCGAACGGGTGAGGAGGAAACGGGAGCTCACGCTCCGCCTGCGGGCCCTCGAGGAGCGCGTCCGCCGCGCGGAGGGGACTTCGCGCCTGGTCGGCTCCTCGGCGGGGCTGGAGGCGGTGCGCCGTCTGGTATCGCGCGTCGCCGCCAGCGACGCGAGCGTCCTGGTCCGCGGCGAGACCGGGACCGGCAAGGAGCTGGTGGCCCGTGCCATCCACGACGGCAGTCCGCGGGCCTCGGGGCCGCTGGTGGCGGTCAACTGCGGCGCCCTTCCGGAGCACCTGGTGGAGAGCGAGCTCTTCGGCCATCGAAAGGGGGCGTTCACGGGGGCCGACGAGCACCGCGCCGGCCTCTTCGAGGTGGCCGACGGCGGCACGCTGTTCCTCGACGAGGTGGGGGAGCTGCCACGGCCGCTCCAGCCGCGACTCCTCAGGGCGCTGGAGAGCGGGGAGATCCGCCGGGTGGGCGACAACCACCCGATCACCGTCGACGTCCGCGTGGTCTGCGCCACGCACCGGTCGCTCGAGGAGATGGTGGCGGCGGGCGCTTTCCGCGAGGACCTCCTCTTCCGCATCAACACCTTCGAGGTGGCGATCCCGCCCCTCCGCGACCGCCTCGACGACCTTCCCGGGCTCGTCGATCACTTCGTGCGGCGTTCCCGGCCACAGACGCCGCCGGGAATGGAGGTCATCGAACCGGCGGCGCTCGAGGTGCTCCGCGAGCACCATTGGCCGGGCAACGTGCGCGAGCTGGCCAATTGCATCGAGCACGCGCTGGTGCTCTGCGACGGACTGCCGCTGACGGCCGAACATCTCCCCGCCAGGCTCGGTGCCTCGCGCGGCAGGGCCCAGCCGGTGGCCCAGGCCGCCCCACCGACCACGGGGCCGGGGCGCGAGACGCGGCCCGCGAGCCTCCGCGAGATCGAGATGCAGGCCATTCTCGACGGCCTCGAGCGCAATCACGGCAACAAGCCGAAGACCGCCGAGGAGCTGGGGATCAGCCTCAAGACGCTCTACAACAAGCTCCACCAGCTCGCCGACACGCAGCAGGCGGCGACTCCGGACGCCGCCTGAAGGGCGGCGGAGCCGAGCGATCGGACGGGACGAGCCCTGGGGCGGGCGACCGTCACGACGTCTTGCGGACGACCCCGACGAGCACGCCGAGCACGCGGGCGCTGCGCACGTAGATCGGCTTCATCGTCGAGTTGGCCGGCTGGAGGCGGATGCGGTCGCGCTCCGGGAACCACTGCTTGAGCGTGGCCTCGCCATCCTCGGTCTGGGCGACGACGATGTCGCCGGCGTGGGCCGAGCTGCGCCGGCGGATGACGACGTAATCGCCGTCGGCGATCTGCGCTTCCACCATCGAGTCGCCCATCACCTTGAGGACGAAGTGGTCCTCCTTGCCGAACATCTCCTCGAAGTCGATGCGCTCCTGCTGCTCGTCGGCCGTCCGCAACGACCCCGCCGCCACCCAGCCCGCCATCGGCAGGCCGCGCAGATGGGCCGGCTCCGTCGCCAGTTCGATCGCCCGGGACATGTTGCGGCCGCGGTGGATCAGCCCCTTGCGCTCGAGCGCCTTCAAGTGGCAGACGACGCCATTGGGGGAGCGGATGTCGAAGGCCTGGCCGATCTCGCGGACCGTGGGCCCGTAGCCGCGGTTCTGGATCTTGTCGCGGATGAAGGCGTAGATCTCGAGTTGCCGCTCGGTGGGGGCGTCGCTCCCCGAACCCTCGGCGGCGGCCGGGCCGGTCTGGGCCAACGGGTGCGGAGCGGGGAAGCCGGCCGCGGTGGTGCCGCGCGTCCGGCCGCCGCGCGGAGCACCACGCGATTCGGCGGTGCGGCGGGGGGCGACGGGAGCCGTGGCGGAGGAGCGGGGCTTCTTGCGCGCGTTCACGAGTGACCTTCCCTTGGCGGCTTGGAGCGGTCCGAGGTCCGTGACCTCAGGTAAACATCGGTATCCTACTATACGATCGTCCATTTTTTCCACCCCGTCGATTGGGGTGCCGTTCCCGGCCGGCGCACGGGTAAGCTGTCGCCGCCGCGGGGCTGGTCGACCGCGGCACGCCGCTCTCGCCCCTTGGTCCTCCTCCGGAGCCGGTCCGATGCGTTTCCTCCCGCAGTCCCGTCGCCTCCTCGCCCTCGTCCTCCTCTGCGGTGCCGCCGCGCCGTCCGCCCCACGCCCGGCCCGGGCCGACGAGCCTCCTGCCGTCGCAGCGGGGGCCGGGGTCGCCGTCGAGCAGGAGGCGGCGAAGGGGGAGAAGGCCGACAAGGAGAAGGACAAGACGAAGAAGACGGCCGTCGCCATCGTCGAACTCGACGGCTCGATGACCGACGGGGTGGGGCAGGGGGGGCTGCTCGCCGACATGTCGCCCCACCTCCACCGCATCGTCGAGCGGCTCGACAAGGCCGCGGCCGATCCGCGGGTGAAGGGGGTTTTGCTGGCGATCGGCAGCCCCGATCTGGGACGGGCCCGGGCCGACGAGCTCCGGGCCGCGGTGGCCAGGGTGCGAAAGGCAGGCAAGCCGGTGACGGCGCATCTGGTCGGTTCGGCGCCGGGGCCCTACTCCGTGGCCCTGGCCTGCGACCGGATCGTGATGCCGGCGGCGGCGACCCTCGAAGTCACCGGCGTTCGTGCCGAGGTGATGTTCTACAAGACGCTCCTCGACCGGCTGTCGGTCGACGCCGAAATCCTCCAGGTGGGCGAGTTCAAGGGGGCGGGCGAGCCGATGACGCGCAGCGCCATGAGCCCGCAGCTGCGAGCGCAGTACGAGTCGTTCGTCGGCGATCTGTTCGAACAGCTCGTGGAACGCGTCGCCGCCGACCGCAAGCTCGCGCCGGAGAAGGTCCGGGAGCTGATCGACGTCGGCGTGTTCACCCCCGAGGCGGCCCGGGCGGCGGGGCTGATCGACGCCGTGGGCTACCAGGACGAGGCCGTGTCCGAGCTCTCGCGGGCCGCCGGGCTCGACGAGCCGAGGGTGGTGCGCGAGTATGGCGCGAAGAAGGTCGACACCGATTTCTCCGGCGTCGGCGGGATGGTCAAGCTCCTGGAGATGCTCTCCGGAAAGAAGCCCGACGCCCCGGCCGGCAAGGACCGCCAGGTGGCGATCGTCTACCTCACCGGAGAGATCACCCAGGGCAAGGGTGCCGACGACATCCTCGCCGGCGGCTCCGCGGGGGGCGAGACGATCTGCAAGGCGATCCGCGACGCCGCCGCCAACCCGAAGGTGGTGGCGATCGTGCTCCGCATCGACTCCCCCGGCGGATCGGCGCTGGCCAGCGACCTGATCTGGCGCGAGGCGGTCCGCTGCACCAAGCCCGTGGTGGCGAGCCTCTCCGACACCGCCGCCAGCGGCGGGTACTACGTGGCGGTGGGTTGCGACAGGATCGTGTCCGCCCCCGGCACGCTCACCGGCTCGATCGGCGTCGTCGGCGGCAAGATCTCCGTCGGCAACACCCTCGAGAAGGTCGGCGTGCACACCGACGTGGTGAGCCGCGGGCGCAACGCCGGCTGGCTCTCGATGCAGACCCCCTTCACGCCACCGGAGCGCGACGCGTTCCTCGACACGATGAAGGACGTCTACCGCCTCTTCACCTCGAAGGTGGCCGAGGGCCGCAAGCTCGATCCGGCCCGCGTCGGGGCGTTGGCCGAGGGCCGGGTGTACACCGGACGGATGGCGAAGGAGCTGGGCCTGGTCGACCGGCTCGGCACGCTCGACGACGCGGTCGACGAGGCGAAGCAGCTGGCCGGCATCGCGGCCGACGCCCCCGTGGAGCGGCTCCTCCTTCCCGAGCCCCGCGGGCTGTTCGAGGATCTTTTCGGCGCCACCTCGACCGACTCGGCGCCGCTGGTGAAGGCGGCGGCTACGCTCCCCGCCTCGGGGGCGGCGCTGCGGGGCCTGCTGCTGGCGCGGATCGCCGGCGTCCCCGGCCTCGAGGCTCTCGCTGAGGATGCCGACGCGCTGGTGCGACTCGGCTCCGGCCAGCCGCTGCTCGTGCTGCCGGCCCGGGTCCGCGTTCGCTGATCGGAAACCCAGAACGGCTCAGCCCGCCGCGGCGGCCGCCGCCACGGCGGCGTGGAACTGGCCCGGGGAGAGCGTCATCGCCCGGCCGAAGCCCGCCACGAAGCGGGCCGAGGTCGGCTCGAAGACGACGATCGAGAAGTCGCCGAGTTGGAACCACTCTGCCGCGGAGGGGAAGCGTGCCAGATAGGCGGCGGCCAGGGCGTCGTGTGCCGGATGGGTCCGCTCGATGAAGGTGGCGTGGGCCGGGACCGAGACGCGCGGCAGGGCCTGCGGCGGCGCGCCGGACCCTTCCGGCGGCTCCGGCGCCGTCACCAGCAGGCACACCTCCGGCGTGGCGAGCATGTCGCGCGTGTGCGAGGAGAGCCGGCTGACGTGGCTCACGAAGACCACGCTGCCGGCATCCCCTTTCCCGGAGCCCCCGTCCTCGCCGGCCGGATCGCGCCCGGTGACGAGGAGGGCGTAGGGAATCATCGAGGCGAACGGCCGTCCGTCGTGGAGGGTCGCCAGGGAAGCCACCGAGCGGCCGAGGACGAGACGGCCGAGAAGGAGCGAGGTCGAAGGATCGATCACGGCGTCGCTCCGGGGGAAGCGAACGGGCCCGGCGACCTGTCGATCGCCGGGCCCGAGTCGATGGACCAGTCAGTGTGCCGCGTGGACGCCGAAGCTCGAGCCGCGAGGCCCACCCGGCGATCCGCGAAGCTCACCAGGCAAAGTGCGCGAACGCCTTGTTGGCGTCGGCCATGCGGTGGACGTTGTCGCGCTTCGTGACGGCGGCACCTTCGCGCTTGTAGGCGGCGAGGATCTCCTCGGCCAGTTTCTCGTGGGTGGCACGCCCCTTCTTCTCGCGGACCGCCTGCAGCATCCAGCGGATGCCGAGTGACTGCTGGCGGTTGCGGTTGACCTGCATCGGCACCTGGTAGGCGGCACCGCCGACGCGCTTCGAGCGGACCTCGACGGACGGCTTGCAGTTCTCGATGGCCCGGTTGAAGACCTCGATCGGCTCGACGTCGGTGACCTTCTTGGCCACGATGTCCATCGCGTCGTAGAAGACGTTTTGAGCGACGCTCTTCTTGCCGTCGTACATCAGGCAGTTGATGAACTTGCTGACCAGCAGCGACCCGTAGCGGGGATCGGGACCGAGCTGCTCACGGCTGGAGGTGATCTTTCCCATGACTGCTTATCTTCAACCCTTCTTGGCACCGTAGAGACTGCGGGACTGCTTGCGGCCCTGCACGCCGAGCGTGTCGAGGGCACCGCGGATGATGTGATAGCGAACACCGGGGAGGTCGCGGACACGGCCGCCGCGGACGAGCACGATCGAGTGCTCCTGGAGGTTGTGGCCTTCGCCCGGGATGTAGACGGTGACTTCCTTGGCGTTGGAGAGCCGCACGCGGGCGATCTTTCGCAGCGCCGAGTTCGGCTTCTTGGGGGTCATCGTGCGGACCTGCAGGCAGACGCCGCGCTTCTGCGGGCAGCGGTCGAGCACGGGGGACTTGGAGAACTTCCGCTTCGGCCGGCGGCGGCTGCGGACGAGCTGGCTGATCGTGGGCATGCGGTGGCTTCTGGCGGCTTCGGTTGTCGGGTGGTTTCGGGCCGGGATTCCGGGCAGCCCGGGGACGGAGCGACCACCGCACGATGCGGCGGTCGGTGCCCCGGGGGCGCACCTCTCGGCGGGAACCCCAGAGCGTAGCCGAAACTGGGTTTCGGCGAAAGCGGGGCCGCGAAAACAGCCGTTTCCGCTCGGATCGGCGGTCTCCCTCCCCTCCGGCCCCGATCCGTCGCGGCCGGTCACGCATCCCCGCGGCGGAAAAACTCCCCTCTGCCACCGGCGAGGCTGTCGCCATGCCACTGCCGCCAGCGGCCGTCGAGCAGGGTCGAGCCATGACGAACCGCGGGGGCGAATCCGGCCCCGGCGAGGTGCCTGCCGAGGAGGCGGAGCACCGGCGGCTCCCAGGTCGCGCCGGGCAGGAACCAGGGGCCCGGCTCCGGGGCCGGCCCCGCCGCCACGATCGAGCCGCGTCGCATCCCCACTCCGGCATCGGGGCCCAGGCGGCCGCAGACGATCACCGTCCCCGCCCGCAGTTCGAGCCCCGCCGCGGCGCCGCAGTCGCCTCCCACGGCGAGAATCCCCCGCCGCATCCGGGTGCCGGCCCGGAGCCCCGCCCGGCCATCGACGACCAGCAAGCCACCCGTCATGCCGATGGCCCCCCCCGGTGCCGCCGCGGCGACGTCGTCCCCCGCGTTCCCGCGCACCCGGAGCGTGCCGCCGGCCATGGCGAGGGCCAGCCAATCCCCGGCGCTGCCGACGATCTCGAGCCGGCCCCCGGCCATCCGGGCGCCCGCGTGGCGGCCGACGTCTCCGCGGACGAGCATCGTCCCGGAAGCCATCCCCGCCCCCACGCCGTCGACCGTCGAGAAGTCCCCTTCGCAGACGATCCCGCCGTCGGCGGCGTCCCCTTCGATCGTGAAGCATTCGCCCAGCTCGGCCGGGCGGCCGTCGGCGACGATGCCCGCACGGCGGACGGCGTCGCTGCCGAGCGCGGCGAGGGCGTCGGGGACGATCCCCGTGAGGTCGATCGACGCCGGCGAGCCGTCGCGCGGCCGGAGGAGGAGCGCCACGGGGGACCACCTGGAGAAGGAAGGGCGAGCAGGGGCCGGCGCCGCCTGGAAACGACGAGGGCCCGCGGGATCGGCCGATCCCGCGGGCCCCATCATACGACGTCGGCGGGGTGGCCGCGGCGTCAGCCGGCGCGAACCTCGACCCGGCGCGGAAGCACCGCGGCGAGCCGTGGGACCCGGACGGTGAGCACACCCCGGGCGTACGTCGCCTCGATCCGCGAGGCATCGAAGCCTTCGCCCAGTCGGAACTGGCGTCGGTAGTCGCCGATGCCGTACTCCTGCTGCACGGCCCTGCCGGGCAGTTCACGCGGGGCGACGGCGGCGTGGAGCGTGAGCACGCCGTCGTCGGAGGTGACCGCGATCGAATCGGCCTTGGCTCCGGGCATGTCGGCCACGAACACCACCTCGGTGCCGCGGTCGCAGACGTCGACGTTGGGACGGTAGCTGAGGCCCTGCCGCGGCTCGGCCCTGACGGCGTCGGCGGAGGGAGTCGGGGACGTGTGGGTGACCATGGGAATCTCCTCGGGATGGATGTGGGAACGCTCCTGGGGAAGCCTGGGGCGGCCGTTCACGCCCCCTGGACCGGCACCTTCCGCGGCTGGCACTCGGCCAGCTTCGGGCAGGTCACCGTGAGGACGCCGTCGACGAGCCGGGCCTCGACCTTCGTGGCATCGACCGGCGCCGGCAGCGCCAGCCGTCGTTCGAAGGCGCCGCTGCCACGTTCGCGGAGGTGCCACACCTCCTTGCGGCCGGCATCGGCGCGGCCGCTCTCGGCGCGGGCCGTCTCCGCTTCGCCGCAGCGGCCTCCGCAGCAGCCGGCCGGCGTCGCGGCGGAGTCCGCGGGACGCGAACCCTTGAGGACCAGTTCCTCGCCGGCCACCGATACGTCGAGCGATGCCGGGTCGATGCCGGGGAGTTCGGCCTCGACGACGAGCGCCGCGTCGGTCTCGCGGACGTTCACGGCGGGAAAGGTGCCCTGGCCGGCGCGGGCGCTCCACCCATGGAGGGGCGGGGCGGTGACCAGCGAGGTCCAGAGGCGGTCGATCTCGTCGCGCAACTCGTCCAGCGGCAGCGCGAAGTTCGCACGGTAGGCGGGCATGGGATCGGGTTCCTTGAAAGTGGGGGGCGAATGCATCGGGAGGCGAAGGAGGCGTTCGCCGCCGCGGCGTGGCCGGCGCCGCGGAGCGTGGGAGAAGAAGGAAGCAAAGAGCGTGCCCATCGCCCGACTGCCGAGCGACGCGCGGACATCTCCACGGCGAATCGGCCGCAGAACGGGGTTTCCAGCCCCTCCGCGCGAAGCTGTGGCGGTGGTGCCGCACGTTCCGGCTGTCACCTTGGCAGCCCTCTGGAATCTCCCCTCGCACCCCTTCCCGGCGAGTTGTGGGGGACGGGGCAGTCCCTATACTGCGGCCTCTGGCACGGACCAGCCTGACGCTTTCCCGGCGTCTCTCCCGCGCAACGGATGTCTCATGCGTTTCACGCTCCTCGACCGCGTCACCGCCATCGATCCGGGCAAGAGCATCACGGCCGTCAAGACCCTGACCTTGTCCGAGGAATACCTGGCCGACCACTTCCCCCGGTTTCCGGTGATGCCCGGGGTCCTGATGCTCGAGACCATGACCCAGGCGGCCGCCTGGATGATCCGTCTCGGCGAGGACTTCGCCCATTCGATCGTCGTCCTGCGGACGGCGAAGAACGTGAAGTACGGCGATTTCGTCGAGCCTGGAAAGGTGCTGACGGTGTCGATCGAGGCCCTTTCACAGGACGAGACGACCACGAAGGTGAAGGCCACCGGCACCGTCGGCGGCCGCACGAGCCTCACCGCCCGGCTGACCCTCGAGCGCTACAACCTCGCCGACCGCGTGGCCTACGGCGACGCCCTCGACGCCAGGGTGCGGTCGGAAATGAGGAAGCTGTGGCGGGTCATCCACCCTGCTGGGCGGGGCGTGGCGAGCACCGGAAGGCCGCTCGTCTATGGTGCCGGGCAGTCGGAACGGGGCTCGGTCGTGGCTGCAGGTTCGCCGCTGGCCGCCGGCGACCGCCCCCTCCCCGTCTCCGGCCGCTGACCGTTCCGCCGGGGACGTCGGACGGTCAGGCGGTGAAAACGGGCCCGGCAACCCTCCCGGGGGACCGCGCCGTTTTCGCCGATCGGGTAGGCTGGGCGCGTTTTCCGGGTTTCCACCGCGGCAGCATGCCATTACAACGTGGGTCGGCTGCCGCCGTTCCCCTTCCCCGTTTCCAAGGTGCCAAGTCGATGCCGTCCCGCGATGAAATCTTCGAAAAGGTCCGTTCCGCGCTGGTCGACGCCCTCGGTGTCGACGAGGACGAGGTGACCCCGGGCGCCACGATGGTCGGAGACCTGGGCGCCGAGTCGATCGACTTCCTCGACATCGTCTTCCGTCTCGAGAAGGCCTTCGGCATCAAGATCCCGCGGGGCGAGCTCTTTCCCGAGGACGTCCTCTCGAGCGCCGAGTTCGTCACCAACGGCAAGGTGAACGCCGCCGGTCTCGCCGCCCTCAAGGCGCGGATGCCGTTCTACGACCTGACGAAGTTCGAACAGAACCCGAGCGTGCAGAACTTCCCCAACATGCTCACCGTCGAGGACATGGTCCGGTACGTCCAGAGCAAGATCGGCGCCTGACCGACCGCCCTCGCCCGCTCCGTCGGCCTCGGCAGCCGGGCTTCGTCCGGTCCGCCGCGCGTTCCAGGCGTCCACTTCCTCCGTCCGCCCCGCCCTCCGGTGCCGGGAGGGATGGCACCCCGTCGAGAGTTCCATGCGTTGGTTCTGGATCGATCGATTCGACGAGTTCGTCCGGGGCCGCCACGCGGTGGCGGTGAAGAACGTGTCGCTGGCCGAGGAGCATCTCCACGACCACTTCCCCGGGGCGGCGCTCATGCCCAATTCCCTCGTCGTCGAGGGGATGGCGCAGACGGCGGGGCTCCTGGTGGCCGAGGCGATCGACTACAACCGGCGCGTGGTACTCGCGAAGGTGGCGGCGGCGGAGTTCCACTTCGATGCCGTTCCCGGTGACACGATCCGCTTCCGTGCCGAGATCCTCGATCTCAAGGCGAGCGGTTCGTTGACGAAGGTCACGAGCACCGTCGACGAGCGGGTGCAGGGGGAGGCCGAGCTGTTCTTCGCGCACCTCGAGCCGGGCGAGGGGGTGCCGAAGCTCTTCGAGCCCGACGAACTGCTCCGTTGGCTCGACCAGATGCACATCTACGACGTCGGCCGCGACGAGTCGGGCCAGCCGCTCAAGCGCCCCGATTGGTGACGTCGGGACGTCAAGCGTCCCGAATGGTGACGTCGGGACGTCGAGCGTCCCGAATGGTGA
>CAWUOA010000052.1:0-13902 GCA_963923225.1 uncultured Planctomycetaceae bacterium | reverse complement strand
GACTCGAGCGCCCGAATCACCTCCGGGTCGTCGTAGTGGCCGAGGAGCTGCAGCGACAGCGCCCCGGCCGCCGACTGCGCGTTCTTCACCCCCTGCCCCGGCTGGTAGGCGAAGCCCCCCTCGGGCTTCGAGCAACGCCGGATGTAGCCGACGGCGTCGTCGAGCGTCTTCTGCGGGACGTCGAAGCGGGCGCTCTGCGCGGCGCGCAGCGTCACCACCTGCATCACCGTCACGCTCAAGTCGGCGTCCTGCGGCCGCGGCTGGTAGCGCCATCCCCCCTCCGGGTTCTGGGCGCCGACGATCACCGCCACCGCCCGCCGGCAGCAGTCGCGCATCGCCTCGTCGGTCCGCCAGCCGGAGGCCTCGATGAGGGCGAGCGTCGCCAGCGCGTGCTCGTACATCGGCCCGTGCGAGTTGCCCCCCTGGCGCACGACCAGGCCGTCGGGCTGCTGCGCCGAGACCAGCCCCTCGAGCGCCCGCCCCACCGTCTCCTTGTAGGGACCGCGGCCGGGGACGTGGCCGCGGCCCATGAAGGCGAGCAGGCACAGCGCGTTGACGCCGGTGTTGGGCTGCTGCGACATCCCGTGCTGCCAGGAGCCGCCGGCGTCCTGCTTGGTCGAGAGGTATTCCAGGCCCCGGTCGACCGCCGCCTCGACCCGGAGCAGGTCGCGGGCGTCGGCCTCGGAGCCGGCGACGCGCGAGGGATCCTGTGCCGCGGCGGGCGGGGCGGAGAATCCGACGACGACCGTCAGCGCGGGGATCACCAGCGCCGCGAGGAAGCGTGCCCCGCCGGACGACCGGCGGCACGCCGACGGTGGCGCGACGGGGCTGGAAGCGTGGTTCGTCATGGCGATGGCTCGTGCGGAGGTCAGCTGAGTCCGGAGAGGCGGCGGATGGCGATGTCGACGCAGTACAGCCCGACGAGGGCCGCGAGCACCGGCCAGGTGTCCCAGACGTCGTCGTCGACGCGCTTCCGCGTCTCGACGACGCGCGACGTGAGCCGATCGGGGATCGTCGCCACGTCGCCCGCCTCGACCACCGCCCCGCCGGAAAGATCGGCCAGTGCCCGGAGCGTCTCGCGGTCGACCGCGGGGCTCGCACGCTCGCGGGTCGGCTCGGCGACGAACAGGTCGGTGGTCAGGGCCGCCTTGCCGCCGCGCTCGAGCGACACCGAGAACCTTCCGGCCGCGGCCGGCACGTACGACCCCTGGTAGAGGCCCGGCCGGCCGCCGGGGCGGAGTTCGATCCGCTCGGGCTCTCCCGACTCCCCGCGCACCGCCACCGCCTGGAGCGGGGCCACGACCGGCTTCCGCTTGTCGTCGACGAGGTTCATCTCCACGAAGACCGGGCTCCCCGGCTCGCAGCGCGCGGGGGTGAGGACGAGCCAGTCGGCGTCGAAGGGGCGGTCGTCGCGGCGGGCCACGCTCCGCAGCGCCTGCCCCCAGAAGCGCCAGAAGAGCGCGTCGCCGACGTTGCGCCGCCAGCGGAAGGTCTCCTCGGTGCCGATCCAGGCGACGCGGCCGCGGCCGGCCGGCGCCTCGGCCACCAGCGCCACCGGGCCGTCCCCGGCCATCCCCGCGGGCCTGTCGACCTCGGCGAGCACCGTCGCCGACGGCTTCGCCACGCGGGCGGCGGCCACGCGGAAGAAGGGCGGCATGCCGCTCCAGGCGGAGCGGTTGCGGGAGGCGTCGCCGGAGATGGCGAACGCCGGATGCATCGCCCCGCGTGCCGTGACGCGCATCCGGAAGGGCTTGAAGTCGGCCGACTCGATCGCCCCCGAGGCCCCTCCGGCCGTGCGGTCGATCTCGACCGGAAAGAGCGCCTCGATCGGCTGCCCGGCGTAGGCCCGCGGGAGGTGCTCGCCCCCGGGCTGGAAGACCACGCCCACCCCGCGGTCCTGCACGGCCTCCACGAGCGCCTCCTGGCTGGCGACCGGCAGATCGGCCGGCGAGACGTCGCCGAGAAGGACCAGATCGTAGCGGGCCCAGCCCTCCACGTCCCCCGGCAACCCGGCGAATCCCCCCGGCGCCACGCTCCCTCCCGCGGCCGAGGATTTGAGCGCCCCGGCGACGACGACGGTCGGATCGAAGCCGGTGTCGCGCCGGACGGCATGGTCGAGGAAACGCAGGTCCCAGCGCGGCGCGGCGTCGACGACGAGGATCCGCACCTTCCGGGTCGTCACCTCCACGGGGGCGTCGAGCGCGTTGTTGGCGGGGGTGATCTCCTCCGGCTCCGGCTTCACGCGCACCGTGAGGAGGCTCGTCCCCGCGGCCGCGGCGTGCCAGGGGAGGACCACCTGCTGGCGGCCGTCGCGGAGGGCGAGGTCGGCCGTGGCCACGACGGCGCCGGCGGAGACGAGCTCCACCGCCACCTCGCGCCGGGCCAGGCCGCTGGACTGGATCGTGGCGGTCACCGAGACGGTGTCGTCGAGGGCCACCTCCGGCGCCGCGAGGACCTCGGCCACGGCGATGTCGACCGGCGGCTCCGGCGCCCCGATCGGCACGGAGATCACCGGCGCCCGCGGCTGTCCCCCCGAGGCCTCGGCCGCGCGGCGGACCGCGTCGAGCGGATCGATGCCCACCGTCGAGCGGCCGTCGGTGAGGAGGACGATGCCGCCGAGGACGCGGTCGGAGGCGTCGTCGATCGCCATCCCGATCGCCTCGCCGAGCGCGGTGTCGGAGGCTTCGGTGTCGGAATCGGGCGCCTCGCGCGGGCCAGCGCCGTCGGGCCGGTCGTCGGCCCGGGACGGCCGCCTGGCCACGCGGTAGCGGCGGAGGTCGAAGGCGTCCCCCGCCTCGCCGAGGATTCCCCCGGGGCCGGCCCCCTCGAGCGCGGCGAGGAACTCGCGGCGCGAGAGCCTGCCGATCGATTCCACGAGGGCCTCGGCGGCTCCCTCCCCTTCGGGCGCCTCGCGGCCGATGGCGCGGGCCACCGCGCCGATCCCCGCCGCCGGCAGCCGGCCCACCGGCAGGTCCATGCTCTGCGACTCGTCGACGATCAGCGCCACCACCGGCCGCTCGACGACGCGCTCGTCGAGGCGCAGGAACGGCCCGGCGAGGACGAAGACGAGCAGCGCCAACACCCCGATCCGGCAGACGTCGAGCGCCCGGCGGAGGCGCGGATCGAGCCAGGGGAGCCGGGCGGCATGCCTGCGGCAGATGAAAAAGCCCGCCGGCACGAGCAGCGCGAAGCCGATTCCTGCCACCCAGGGGCGGGCCCAGTGCCATTCCACGGCGTCGATGCGCGAGGCGAGCTCGTGGCCGATTCCCGCGACCCGCACGAGGAAAGCGAGAACGTCGCTCATTGCGGGATGTCCCTGCCGAGGTGGCGGAAGTAGGTGTCGATCACCTCCTGGTAGGCCGCCGGGCCGCGTTCCCGCATCCCTTCGAGCAGCGGATCACGGACGCGCGGCGGCAGCTTGTAGATCGCGGCCCGGCGGGCCGCGTCGAGGCCGCGGAGATCGGCCTCCTTCACGAGCGCCTGTCCGGCCTGCGCGCCGCCGTCGGTGGGCGTCTGCGTCGGCTCGCCGCTGGGAGTCGCCCCCGGCTGCCCCTCCCCCTGCCCCTGCTGCTGCGAGGCCTGGGCCTGCGCCTGGGCGAGCCGTTCGGCGGCCCGCCGGCTCTCCCGCGCCTGCAGACGCTGGGCCCGCTCCGCCATCCGCAGCGCGTCCTGGACATCGCGGCTGGAGAGCATCGCCTCGAGCTGTTCGGGCGTCGGCGGCTGGGGCTGGCCCTGCTGGCCGGCTTGACCTTGCTGGCCGGCCTGGCCTTGTTGCTGCCCCTGCTGGCCTTGGCCCTGTTGACCCTGGCCCTGCGCTTGCTGCCCCTGCTGTCCCTCCCCTTGTTGGCCCTGGCTCGATTCCCCCTGGCTCTCGGGCGCGCGGCCGGCGAGCTCGTCGGCGATCCGGGCCGCCGTCTCGGCCGCCTGGCGCGCCGCCTCGCGGCTCTGCTCCATGATCGCGGCGAGCGGATCGTCGGGGTCCGACGGCGGCGGCTGCGGCGGCTCCTTGTCCTGCCCCACGATCTCGTTGACCTGCCGCGATTCGTTGCGGGCCTGCCGGTCGAGGGCCGCCTGCGTGGGCCGCTCCGGGTGCCGCCCCTCGCGGTCCTGCATCTCGCGACGATCCTTGCCGAGCAGGTCGAGGGCCTGCGACCGCTTGGCCAGATCGTCGGCGAGCGAATCGAGACGCCGCGACTTTTCCTCGGCGTCGAGCTGCATGGCCACGCCCCGCGTCATCCGTCCGATCTCCTCCATCGCGGCGGCCACCTCCGAGGGCTTGGGGGCGTCGGCCAGCCGGTCGACGCGGGCCGCGTCGGCCTGGAACTGCGGGCTCGCCTCGAGCCGCGCGCCGAGATCGGCCGCCGCCTTGGCCGCGGCCTCGAGGGCCCGGGCCTGCTCCGGGCGGACGTCGGCGACGCCCGCCGCCTGCTCGGCGGCGCGGGCCAGGGTGCCGGCGAGGTTCTTCGCGTCCTGCCGGCGCTCGTCGAGGAAGCGGTCGAGGAGGGCGAAGTCGGCCTTCTTCGGCTCGTCGAGCGCCGCGGCGGCGGCGTCGGCCTGGGCTTGCGCCTCGGCGGTCCGGCCGCGCGCGGTCTCCTCGGCGGCCTGCTTGGCCTGCTCCGCCGCGGCCTTCACCTCCGGGGTCGCCTCCGCGTCGGCGGCGGCCTCGGCCCGCTTCTCCTCGGCGCGATCGCGATCCACGGCCGCCTCCTCGGCGCGATCGAGCGAATCGAGGGGCGGCTTGCCGATCGCCCCGAGGACCTCGTCGCGCTTCCGGTCGAGCACGTCGCGGTCCTGGTTGGCCAGGCGCATCGCCTCGCTCGCCTGCCGCAGCGCCTCCTCGAGGGCCGGCACCTCCGGCGCGTCCTTCTTCGCGCCGTCGTCGGCGAGCACCACCACGCGGAAGGCGCGCGACTCGGTCCACTGCCCCTTGGTGTCGCGGACGGCGAGCTTGAACGTCCCGGTGCTCCCCGACGAGAGGCCGAGGCGGTCGGGGGAGAGGGCCGTCTCCACCACCGCCTGCGTGTCGGGGGGGGAGTGCGACAGCGCCACTTCGTCGAGGAACAGCGGCTCGCCGAGCGAGCCCTCGTCGGCGCCGACGCGCACCGCCACCCGGTCGATGCCCCAGTCGTCGAACAGGTGCGCCACCACCGGCACGTCGTCGAGCGCCGTCAGCTGCAGGAGCTCCGACTGCGGCTCCTCCACCACCAGCGACGGCGGCCGGTCGACCGTGGCGACGATCTCGACCGGAGCCGTCGCCCGGCTGGGATGCCCCTGCGGATTGATAAACGAGAGCGAGGCCCACACCGGCCGCGTGTCGGCGCCGGGCTCGATGGCGGCGGCCTGGCCCTCCTCGGCGGCGCCCGCGGCGCGGCGGGCGTCGCCCACCGGCACCGACGCGATCCAGCGCGAGATGGCCGCGCTCGCCGACCCGGCGGCGAGTGGGGTGCTTTCGTTCGTCTCGGTGGTGGGCGGGTCGCCCGAGCGCACCGCGGCGATCTCCCCCACCGTGTGGTCGACCGGCTGCTGCGTCGGCTGCATCGACCGCTCCGTCCAGCCGGGGCGGTCGAGGAGCATCCGCCCCCGGTCGATCGCCACCTTCATCCCCTCGACCGACCGCCCCACCAGTTGCGGCACCTTCTCGAGCGGCACCGAGAGCCGCTCCCACGCGCCCGGCCCCGGCAGCTCGCCGACGACGACGCGCGGCACGCGGAGATCGGCGGCGGGGCCGGCGGCGTCGTCCCCCCACACCAGTTCCACGGCGCCGCCGTCGTGGAGCAGTTCCACCGCCACCCGCCGCGGCGGATCGGACGCGTCGCCGCGGACCATGACGGTGAAGAACCGATCGGCGAGCCCCTCCTTGGGGAGCACGAGGGGCTCGAGCCGGGTGCGCATCTCGAGCGGGCGGCCGTCGGCGGGAAAGGTGAAGCTCCGCAGTCCGCCGGCGGCCTGGGCCGTGGTCCATTTCCAGGGCGCCGCGGCCACGGCGTCGCGCGGGAGATCGTCCTCGAACCACACGCGCTCGTCGAAGCGCTCGACCAGCGTCGTCTCGAGGCGCCGGTCGAAGAGCCGGACGGCGCCACGCTCGGCGTTCCCCGCCACGTCGGCCACGAACTCCACCGTCGCCCCCAGCGGCGCTTCGAGCCTGGCGGCGTCGGGCACCACGCGGAGCGGTTCGGGGGTGCGCATGTAGGCGGGCAGACGGACGAGCGCCGTCGACTCGGCGATCGACGGGCGGCGGAGGAGACGGATCGACGACGTCCGCGTCCAGGTGCCTCCCCCCTGCACCCGGTAGCGGGCGTCGTGGTCGAGGCCGTCGAGCGCCGCCACGAACCGGGTCGACCCGCTGCCGGCGTGCATCGGCTCGCGCCGCTCGGTGCCGTCGGACGACGTGATCACCAGCTCGAGCGACTCGGCCGCCCCGCGCGTCACGGTCGCGGCGATCTCGAGCGGCTCTCCCTCGAGGACCTCGATGTCGCCCGGGGTCTCGAGCCGCGTCCAGGTGGCGGGGGGGATGTCGGCCGTCGGATCGAGGAGGCGGGCGACGGTGGTGGTGAAGCGTTCGCCGAGGCCGGCGCGGAGGGCGACAAGCGAGGCCGCCGCCGCCGCCGCGAGGGCCGCGCCGCGGAGGATCGCCCGCCAGCGCACCACGCTCCCGACCGGGAAGCCGAAGAGACGCTGCTCGGTCTGCGTGACGAGGCGCTCGGCCATCGCCAGGCGGGCCGGGTCGTCGCGCCAGCCGCGCGTCGCCGCGCCGCCGCGGTCGAGATCGACGACGGTGAGGAGCCGGTTCTGGATGCCGCCGAGGAGGCGTTCGATCCGCAGGGCCACCGCGTCGAGGAGCGGCCGGCGCCAGGCCGGCAGGAGGACGAACAGCGCGAGTGCCGCCGCGACCACCATCCACCACCCGGCGAACACCGCGGCCCGCAGGGCCACCGGCAGCGGCGCCGCCAGATCGAGGAGCACCCCTCCGACGATCCACGCCAGCGCCCCGAAGAGCACGAGCAGGATCCCGGTGGCCAGCGCCGCCGCCACCAGGCGCCGCCGGGCCGACGAGACGAGCTCCGTGATCCGCGCGGCGCGGCGCTCGAGGCCGGCCGTGGTGCCGTCGGTCGTCTGGAAGCCTCGTGCCATGGTCGCTCTCCTCCTCACGTCCCCTCTCAGCCGCCCTGCCCTTCGGCCCCGGGCTCCTTCATCCCCACCGCCCTCGCCAGCCAGTCGCTCGAGCGTTCGATCCAGCCGAGCCGCTCCTCCGCGGCGCCGCGCCGCCGCGGCGGGGCGAGGGTCGAGAGGAGGAACTCGAGGCCGAAGAGCGCGAACACCGTCCCGATCAGCCAGCGCCAGATCTCGCGGCGGCTCCCGAGGCGGGAGTGGAGCGTGGGATCCTCGGCGCTGCCGGCCAGGAGCGTGACGGGGTGCTCGCCGAAGGCGCCCTCCAGGGCACCGGGAGCCACGCGATCGTTGGCCGCTCCTTCGACCTCGCGGTTGACCGCCATCCCGAGCCTGATCGGATCGGCCGCCAGGCCGGCCGGCGGCTGCACGTCGAACTCGTAATACCCCACGCGCCGCGTGTCCTCGAGGGCGCCGGTGACGCGGCCGTCCCCCGCCACCGTCTCGATCGCCGTCTTCCCCCCCGACGGATCGGTCGCCTGCACCGCCGCGCGCTTCCAGCGCTCCTCGACGCGGATCGGCGCCGGCTCGTAGGGATGGACGCTCTCCACCGCCACCGCCGGCGGATCGGGCCTCACCCCCTGCACGGCGCGCAAGAGCAGCGGCACGAACGAGGGATGGACCGGGAGGTTCGACCAGTCGGGGGTGACGGCGAGGCCGGCGACGACGACGCGGCCGCGGCCGACGCGCGTCTCGGCGATCACCGGCGTGCCGTCGTCGAGCCGGGCGAGGATCGACACGGGCGCCGCCGGAAGCGTGCCTGCGGGAGTCGCCCCCCCGGCGGGCGCCTCGGGGAGCACCAGCGGCACGTGGCGGAAGAAGCGGAGCGTGTCGAAGGCGGAGACGCGTCCCGCCGCCGGCTCGTCGCGGCCGCGGCCCCCCGCGTCACGGAACGGGGCGAAGAGCGCACTCGACACATCGACCTGTCCGAACGACCGGCTCGTGGTCTCGTCGTCGGGGTCCCCCACCGGCTCCTTCCAGCGGAGCGGCGCGGGCGCCTTGCCCCCCGTCGCGGCGAGCGCCGGGATCTCGTCGACGATTCCCTGCTTCGGCCCGGGAAAGACGACGAGCCCCGCCCCCTCCTCCACGCGGCGTCTGACCCACTGCGCGCGGTGGCCGTCGAGGCGGGCGTCGGCGAGGATGATCACGTCGGCGTTCTGCACGCGGCGCTCGTCGACCGCGTCGATCCGCACCACCTCCACGTCGAGGCTCCGCGCGATCCGCTCCTCCCCCTCCACGCTCGGCGGCTCGTCGCCGAGGCTCGCCGTGAGGCTGTCGATCGGCGCCCGCAGCGCCGCGGAGAGGAAGAGCCCCGGATCGGCGAGCCCCTCGACCCCCGGCGCCGTCACCACGAGCACCCCCACGCGCCGCTCGACGTTGAGCACGAAGAGGAGCGAGTCGTCGAAGGGGAAGGCGTCGGCCGGCAGGTCGAGGCGGGCCTTGATCACGCCGGCCCGCGCCGGCACCACCGAGAGGGGGACGCTCGCCACCTGCCCCGGCGGGATCGTGACGGTGGTCTGCGAGACGAGCTCGTCGTCGACGGTCACCGAGAGCGGCACCTCGACGGCCGCGCCCTCCGCGGCGCTGCCCGCGGAGTGGGCCTCGACGCGCGCCACGAGCTCCACCGGAAGCCCGACCACCGGCCGCTGCGGCCGCGGCGGATCGCCGAGCAGCGCGACGTTGGCCGGCGACGACGCCCCGCCGACGTCGACGATCACCACCTGCACCTCGGCGGGGAGCTGCCGCGCCGTCGGGCTCTCCGAGAGACGGACCCAGGGCCGCGCCCGGCAGTCGGAGACGATCCACAGGCTGCGGGCGCCGCGCGGCGGGCCGGAGAGCCCCTCGGCGACCGCCGCGGCCAGGTCGGCACTGCCCGGGTCGGGCTCGATCGACTCGAGCTCCGCGCGGAGGCGCTTGCCGTCGCCGAGCGCCGCCCGGTGGAGGACGTGCGGCTCCATCCCGGCGCGGACGAGGGTCACGAAGTCGCCCGGCTGGAGGCGAGCGGCGGCGCCGAGGATCGCCTCCCGGCCGCGATGGAGGGCGGAGGTGCCCTCGCTGACGAGCCCCGTGCTCATGCCCGCGTCCAGAACGAAGACGACGTCGCGGCCGCCGCCGCCGAGGAGGTTGCCGAAGCGCTGCACCACCGGCCGCGACAGCGCCCCCACCACCAGGAGCACCAGGGCCGTCCGCATCGCCAGGAGGAGCCACTCGATGAGGCGGATCCGGCTCCGCTCCTGGACGTATCCCTCCATCAGGAAGCGGAACGTCGGCAGCTCGACCTCGCGCAGCCGGTGGAGGTTGAGCAGGTGGAGGATCACCGGCAGCGCGGCCAGCGGCAGGAACCAGAGGAGGAGCGGATTGAGCATGGGTGGATCGCGCGGCGGCGGGCGGTCAGCCGGTGGACCTGGCGCGGCGGGCGAGGTAGCCGGAGAGCATCTCGGAGTACGGATGGTCGGTGACGGCCATCTCGTAGCCGATCGAGCGCTCCAGGCAGGCCGCGCGGACGCCCGCGAGGAAGCCCTCGAAGCGTTCGAGGTAGGCGGTGCGCACGGTGCGCGCGTTGGTGACGACGCGGCCCTGCCCCTCGATGTCCTTGAAGCGCGTGACCTTCGTCCAGGGGAAGTCGCGCTCGGCCGGATCGACGACGTGGAACACGAGCAGGTCGTGCCGCCGGCTCTTGAGCAGCGACAGGCCGGTGGCGATGCTCGCCGGGTCGTCGAGGAGGTCGCTGATCAGGACCACGATCCCGCGGCGGGGGATCCGGCCGGCGAGCGCCTGCAGCACCCCGCCGACGTGCGTGTCCTCCCCCGGCGTCACGCGGGCGAGTGCGTCGAGGAGATGGCGGAAGTGGTTGGCCGTCGAGCGGGCCGGCACGTACGACCGCAGCTCGCCGTCGAACGTGGCCAGCCCCGTGGCGTCGTTCTGCCGCAGCGCCAGGTGGCAGATCGAGGCGGCGAGGAAGCGGCCGTAGTCGAGCTTCGTGACCCCGCCGGAGCCCGAGAACTGCATCGACCTGCTCGTGTCGAGGATCACGGTGACGCGGGTGTTGGTCTGCTCCTCGAAGAGCTTGACGTAGTACTTGTCGGTCTTGGCGACGAGCTTCCAGTCGATCGAGCGGATCTCGTCGGAGGGGGTGTAGGGGCGGTGGTCGGCGTACTCCACGCTCGACCCGAAGAACGGGCTCGGATGGAGCCCGGAGAGGAGCCCCTCGACGGCGGTGCGGGCGACGAGCTCCATCCGCTCCACCAGCGCCATCCCCGCCGCGTCGAGGCGCGGCTTCCCCGTCGCGTCGAGGAACGTCTCGCGCGGCGCGGCGGCGGGGCCTGGCGGAGGGGTGGCCATCGGGAGGTCTCGCGCGGAAGCGTGCGTCAGCCGGCCTCGGGAAGGCCGCCGAGGATCATCTCGATCACCCGGTCGGTGGTCACTCCCTCGCTCTCGGCGGTGAAGCTGGCGACGAGGCGGTGGCGCAGCACCGGCTTGGCGACGGCGCGGACGTCGTCGAACGACACGCTCGGCCGGCCGTCGAGCAGCGCCCGGGCCTTCGCCCCCAGGAGCAGCGACTGGCAGGCCCGCGGTCCGGCGCCCCACGCCAGCCAGCGGCGGATCTCGGGGCTCGCCCCGGAGTCGCCGGGGCGCGTCGCCCGCACGAGCCGGACGGCGTACGAAGCCACCGGATCGGCCACGAGGACGTCGCGGACCACCTCCTGGATGCGGAGGATGTCGGCTTCGGTCATCACCGGCTCGAGCGACACCGTCTGCCGCGACGTCGTCGAGGTGGCGATGCGGATCTCCTCCTCGAGCGAGGGATAGTCGACCGCGATCTTGAACATGAAGCGGTCGAGCTGGGCCTCGGGGAGCGGATAGGTGCCCTCGCTCTCGATCGGGTTCTGCGTGCCGAGGACGAAGAAGGGATTCGGCAGGGCGAACGACTTCCCCGACACCGTCACGTGGTGCTCCTGCATCGCCTGCAGAAGCGCCGACTGCGTCTTCGGCGGCGTGCGGTTGATCTCGTCGGCGAGGACGAGGTTGGCGAACACCGGCCCCTGCACGAAGCGCAGTTCGCGCTGGCCGGTGGTCTTGTTCTCCTGGAGGATCTCGGTGCCGGTGATGTCGGAGGGCATGAGATCGGGGGTGAACTGGATCCGGTTGAACGACATCGAGAGGAGCTTGGAGAGGCTCGAGATCATCAGCGTCTTGGCGAGCCCCGGCACCCCCTCGAGGATGCAGTGACCGCGGCAGAAGAGCGCCGTCAGGAGCAGATCGAGCACCTGCTCCTGGCCGACGATCACGCTCCCCAGGGCCCGCGACATGCGGCGGTGGGCATCGGCGACCATCTCCGCCTCGGCGGCCACGGCGGCGGCGTCACGGCGGTGGGTGGGTGCGGCGGTCGACATCGCTGACTCCTGCGGATCGGTCCGGCCGGAGGCGGACGGCACTCATTCTGGCCGTGTTCCGGGCGGGGATCAGGATACCCTATCGGGCCGGTGGATGCCGGGACCGGCGGGAAGGGCTGGACATGCGGGCGAGCGTCGCCGACACGATCGAGCTGCTCCGCCACTTCGACCGCCTCCTCGGCGAGCGCGGCGTGCGGTTCTTCGTCGCCGAGGCTCCGCTGCTGGTCGACGGGCCGGCGCTCACGCCCACCGAACGGTCGCTCCTCGCCGCGCCGTTCGGCCCTTCAGGCAGGGCGGGGCGTGTCGATTGGCTCCGCGGGTGTCCGCCCCATCTGGCGGCGCTCTACGCCGACCTCCCCGGATTCTCGCGCGCGGTCGCGCACGAGCTGTTCCATCCGGTGGGGGGAGCCGTCACGTCGCATGGACGCGTGAGCGCCGCGCACCGCTCGACCCACGTCAACGTCTCCGCCGGCATGCGCCACACCACCGACCAGCCGGCGGTCTACGACCGGTGCCTGTTCGTCCTCGGCGACTCGGGGGTCTTCGGCTTCGGCTGCGACGATCGCCACACGCTCCCCAGCCACCTCCAGCGAATGGTGATCGACCGGGCCGCGGATCTCGGCGCGCGCCTGGCGGTGTTCAATCTCGCCGCGCGCGGCCCCCATGCCTTCGGCAACTTCCTCACCCTCGCGAACCTCGGCTGCCGGGAGGGGGACGTCGTCGTCATGGGCGACCAGCCGCGGGAGGCGATCGACGCCCTGATCGCGGCGGGCGATCCGCTCGCCGGCCGCTGTACCCGGGCCGACTTCAGCGCGCGTGCGCCGGGCCGGGAGATCTTCATCGACGCAGGCCACGTGGCCCACGAAGGGCAGCGGATGCTCGCCGAGCGGATCCTCGACGCCCTCCTCGCCGACCGTGGCCCGTCGGCCACGCGGTCGGCGCCCGCGTCGGGCACGCCCCCGGCGGGCGGGGCGCTTTCGCGTCTGGCCGCCTTCGAGGCCACCTGCTCGAGACGCTTCGCCGCCGCGCTCGACTCCCCCGCCTTCGAGGACTTCCTTCGCGGCCTGCCCTGCGGCCCGGCGGACCGCTCCGCCGGCGCCCTGGTCCTCAACGCGAACCCCTTCACCCTCGGCCACCGCCATCTCGTCGAATACGCCGCGACACGCGTCGCCCGGCTCCACCTGTTCGTCGTCGAGGAGGACCGTTCGGAGTTCGACTTCGCCACCCGGATCGCCCTCGTCCGGGAGGGGACGGCCCATCTCCCCGGGGTCTCGGTCCACCCCAGCGGCACCTTCATCCTCTCCGCCGCGACGCTCCCGGAGTACTTCGCCAAGGACGCCTCCCCCGATGTGGCGATCGACGCCACGCGCGATCTGACCCTCTTCGCCGAGAAGGTCGCGCCGCTGCTGGGGGTGGGGGTGCGGTTCGTCGCGGAGGAGCCGCGCTGCGCCGTGACGCGTCAGCACAACCGGCAGATGCGCTCCCTCCTCCCCCGGTACGGCATCCGTGTGGAGGAGATTCCCCGGTTCGAGATCGACGGCCGGCCGGTGAGCGCGTCGCGGGTCCGGGAAGCCCTGCGGGAGGGTGATCTCGACGCGGCGACGAGGCTCGTCCCCCCCACGACGGCCGCGGTGCTCCGCCGCCGGTTTTCCAGCCGCTGACGCGTCGTCCGGCGGCCCGGCCGGCCCCACACACCCGGTTTCATGGCCCCCGACGCCCGCCGGCGGCCTCCGGTCCCCTGCCCGCGGGAGTGACCTATGATTGGCCTGGATTCCCTTCGGCCCCGTCCCTGCCCCGCCGCGTCCGTCTCGGTCGAGCGTCCATGGCCTCCCCCGCTCCCGCCATCCCGGCTCCCTCGTCCCAGGCCGGGGAACCCGCCGCGCCGATCGTCCTCTTCGACGGCCACTGCAACTTTTGCAGCGGCGTGGTGAACTTTCTGCTGGCCCGCGACGCGCAGGGCTCGCTCCGCTTCGCGGCGCTCCAGTCCCCTGCGGGCAAGCGGCTCCTGGCCGAGCGCGGGATCGCGATGCCTGAGGAGCCCGACACGATGGTCCTCATCGAGGGCCCGCGCGTCCTCGTCCGCTCCTCGGCGGCGATCCAGACGACGAAGTACCTCCGCTTCCCCTGGCCGCTTTCGCGCGTGGCCTTCCTCGTCCCGCGTTTCCTCCGCGACGCCGGCTACAAGCTCGTGGCCCGCAACCGCTACCGCTGGTTCGGCAGGAGCGAGCAGTGCCGCGTCCCCACCCCCGAACTCCGCGCCCGCTTCCTCGAGGCGTGAGGACGGCCCGGGGGCCCCCGGCAGATTCCACCGCGGAGTGGATGAAAATGCCGCATTTTCATC
>CAWUOA010000051.1:0-13936 GCA_963923225.1 uncultured Planctomycetaceae bacterium | reverse complement strand
CCCCTCCCTGACGCCCCCCTTCCCCGCCGTCGTGCCGCCGGTTCAACTGGTTGGCGCGACGGCCCGAAACAGGCCGACGCGTCCCGAAGCCGGGGACGGATCCGGACCACCAACGAACACCGCGGAGCCAGCGATGACCCAGCCTTGGATCGAGGGACGTTTCGAGGAAAACCTCGTCCTCACCACCGTCGAACAGGCGATCAACTGGGCCCGTCAGTCGAGCATCTGGCCGATGACCTTCGGCCTGGCGTGCTGCGCCATCGAGATGATGGCCGCCGGTGCGAGCCGCTACGACCTCGACCGCTTCGGCGCCGGCGCCTTCCGGGCCACGCCGCGCCAGGCGGATCTGATGATCGTGGCGGGCACCGTGACCTACAAGATGGCCAGCCGCGTGCGTCGCCTCTACAACCTCATGCCCGATCCGAAGTACGTGATCGCCATGGGGGCCTGCACGACCGGCGGCGGTCCGTACTTCAAGTGGGGCTACCACGTCGTCAAGGGCGTCGATCTCGTCGTCCCGGTCGACGTCTACGTGCCCGGTTGCCCGCCGCGCCCCGAGAGCCTCCTCGAGGGCCTGATGCGGATCCAGGACAAGATCGTCGGCCAGCGGATCGCCAAGCGCCCCGGCGGCGAGGGGAAGATCGCCGACGAACTGCCGATCCCCCACCACTCCGGACATGTCTCGTCCCCCGTCGCCGACGGGGAGCTCGTGTTCCAGCACCAGAAAGTCCAGCCCTGAGCGGGAAAACCATGACCCACGCGCGCGACCGGATCGAGATCCGCGGCCTCCATGCGGCCGTCGACGGCCAGGAGATCCTCAAGGGGGTCGATTTGACGATCGGCCGCGGCGAGATTCACGCGCTGATGGGCCCCAACGGCTCCGGCAAGAGCACGCTGGGCTACTGCATCATGGGCCACCCCTCCTACGAGGTGACGGCCGGCACGATCGAGCTGGTGGGCGCCGACGGGTCGCGATCGGACCTGCTGGCGATGGAGCCGGACGAGCGGGCCCGCGCCGGCGTGTTCCTCGCTTTCCAGCGTCCGATGGCGATCCCCGGGGTGCGTCTGGCCGACTTCCTCCGCCACGCCGTCACCAACGTCCGCAATCCCGGGCGGAAGGAGGGGGAGGAGCTGATGCCGATGAAGGAGTTCCGCGGCGAGCTCAAGGCGAAGATGGCCGAGCTCTCGATCGATCCCGAGTTCGCCCGACGCTACGTCAACGAGGGCTTCTCCGGTGGCGAGATGAAGCGCGCCGAGATCCTCCAGCTCGCCATGCTCCGCCCCCGCTTCGCGATCCTCGACGAGACCGACAGCGGCCTCGACGCCGACGCCGTACGGCTGGCCAGCCAGAGCATCGCCCGCATCGGCGGCGCCGCTGCCGGGGCGGACGACGCCGGCGCGATGGGGATCCTGATCATCACCCACCACGAACAGCTGCTCGAGCACAACGTTCCCCACCACACCCACGTCATGCTCGGCGGCAAGATCGTGGAATCGGGCGGCCCCGAATTGGCCGCCGAGCTCCACAAGCGGGGCTACGAGCGGATCCGTGCCGCCTACCCCGCCGCCGCCGCCGCCGAGAAGGCGATGGAAGGGACGGCGATCGGCGTCTGACGCCGCCCCCGCGATCCTGCCCGAGCGTCGCCCCGGCCCCTCGGCCCGGACGGCGCGAGTCTCCGTCCGCTTCGAACCCAGCCAGCCCGTCGGCGCCGTCCGCCCCGAGGCACGCCCCGAGCGTCGCCGCGATCGGCGTCCCCGCCGCCCTTCCGCAGGAGGCCCCATGGCCACCGACTCCAAGGAATCGAGCACGCTCGCCCTCGGCGAGATCAACAAGTACGACTTCCGCACCGAATCGCCGGCGGTGTTCAAGGCCCGCCGCGGCATCGACGCGGAGATCGTGTCGCAGATCTCCGAGATGAAGCGCGAGCCCGCGTGGATGCGCGACTTCCGCCTGAACAGCCTGAAGATCTTCCAGTCGCGGCCGATGCCCGGCTGGGGCGGCCGCATCGGCGTCGACTTCCAGGACATCTTCTACTACCTGAAGCCGACCGAGCAGCAGGGGAAGACCTGGGAGGAGGTGCCGGAGGAGATCAAGAAGACCTTCGACCGCCTGGGCATCCCCGAGGCGGAGCGGAAGTTCCTCGCCGGGGTCAAGGCGCAGTTCGAGAGCGAGGTGGTGTATGGCTCGCTCCAGGAGGACTTGGCGAAGAAGGGGGTGATCTTCACCGACACCGACACCGCCGTCCGCGAGCATCCCGACCTCCTCCGGGAGTACTTCGGCACGATCATCCCGCCCACCGACAACAAGTTCGCCGCGCTCAATTCGGCGGTCTGGTCGGGCGGATCGTTCATCTACGTCCCCAAGGGGGTGTCGATCGAGTTCCCGCTGCAGGCCTACTTCCGCAT
Organism: uncultured Planctomycetaceae bacterium; assembly: GCA_963923225.1. Lineage (GTDB taxonomy): Bacteria > Planctomycetota > Planctomycetia > Pirellulales > UBA1268 > QWOP01. The sequence continues at coordinate 11,530 of CAWUOA010000051.1, read as the reverse complement.
CAATGCCGAGAGCATGGGGCAGTTCGAGCGGACGCTGATCATCGTCGACGAAGGGGCGCAGGTGCACTACGTCGAGGGCTGCACCGCCCCGATGTACTCCACCGAGAGCCTCCACTCGGCCGTGGTCGAGGTGGTGGTGAAGAAACACGGCCGCTGCCGCTACACCACGATCCAGAACTGGGCCAACAACATCTACAACCTCGTCACCAAGCGGGCCGTGTGCCGCGAGGGGGCGTTGATGGAGTGGATCGACGGCAACCTCGGCAGCCACCTGACGATGAAGTATCCCGCGGTGTGGATGACCGAGCCGGGAGCCCGCGGGGAGATCCTCTCCATCGCCTTCGCCTCCGCCGGCCAGCACCAGGACGCCGGGGCGAAGCTCGTCCACGCCGCCCCGCACACCAGCGGCCGCATCGTCTCCAAGAGCATCTCGAAGAACGGCGGCCGGGCCAGCTACCGGGGCCTGGTGAAGGTCGAGCCGGGGGCCAGGAAGAGCAAGTCGAGCGTCGTCTGCGACGCGCTGATCCTCGACGACAGGAGCCGCAGCGACACCTACCCCTACATCGAAGTCGAGGAGCAGGACGTCTCCATCGGCCACGAGGCGAGCGTGTCGAAGATCGGCGAGGAGCAGCTCTTCTACCTCACCAGCCGCGGGCTCACCGAGGCCGAGGCGAGCACGATGATCGTCGGCGGCTTCATCGAGCCGCTGGTCAAGGAACTGCCCATGGAGTACGCCGTGGAGATGAACCGGCTGATCCAGCTGCAGATGGAGGGATCGGTCGGGTGACCCCCGAGCCGCGAAGCGCCGCCATGAGCACCACCGCCGCCCCCCCCGCCCTTCTCGACGCCGCGATCCTCGACCGCCTCGCGCACGCCCCTGGCCTCCCCTCCTGGGCCCGCGAGCGGCGCCAGGCCGCCGCCGAGACCCTGGCCTCGATGCCGCTGCCCGACCGGGGCGCGGAGAACTGGATGCGCACCGACCTCCGCTCCTTCCAGCCGCGCGTCTGGGCCGAGGCCCTCCTCCGTCCCGCCGCCCCGTCCGCGTCGGTCCCCTCGGGCCTCCTCGAGGAGGCGGTCCGCGGTGCCGCGGGCTCCGGGGCCGTCGCCTTCGGCGGCCGGGTGGCGTCGCTCGACGGCCACTCCGTCGTGGACGAGCTGGACGGGTCGATCGCCGCCCGGGGAGTCGTCTTCGGTTCCCCCGAGAAGGTGCTCGCCTCCCACGGCGACCGCCTCCGCGACCGCTGGTTCGGCGCCGTCGATGCCTCCGCCGACTTCTTCGCCTCGCTCCACGCCGCCAGCCACCGCGCCGGCGCCGTGCTCCTCGTGCCCGCAGGCGTGCGCCTGAGCGAGCCGCTGCACGTCCTCTCGGCGATCTCGCCCGGCGGCGTCGACACCGGCCACGTGCTGGTGGTCCTCGAGGAGGGGGCGGAGGCGACGGTGATCACCGAGACCGCCGGAGGCGGCGATGCCGGCACGCCGGGCGGTTTCCATTGCGGCGGCACCGAGATCGTCGTCGGCCGCGGAGCGATGCTGCGGATGGTGAACCTGCAGAACTGGCAGCGGGGCGTGTGGCACTTCGCCCGCCAGCGGGCGGTCGTCGACGCGGGCGGACGCCTGCAGTGGACCCTCGCCGCCCTCGGCAGCCGTCTCTCGCAGGTGCAGCAGGACGTGGCGCTGGTGGGCCGCGCCGCCGACGCCCAGGTCAACGGCGTGATGTTCACCGAGGGACGCCAGCAACTCGTCTACAACACCCTCCAGCACCACGTCGCCCCCGGCTGCCGCAGCGACCTGCTCTACAAGGGGGCGTTGCAGGACCGCTCCCGGGTGGTGTGGCGCGGGATGATCAAGGTCGACCCGGCCGCGCAGAAGACCGACGGCTACCAGCGCAACGACTCCCTCATGCTCTCGCGGGAGGCCCGCGCCGATTCGATCCCGGGCCTCGAAATCGAGGCCGACGACGTCCGCTGCACGCACGGCGCCACCAGTGGCCGCGTCGATGACGAACAGATCTTCTACGCCCGCTCGCGCGGCCTCTCCGCCGACGAGGCGGCGCGGCTGGTGGTGGCGGGATTCTTCCAGCAGGTGTTCGACCGGATCACCATCCCTCCCGTGCGCGACGCGCTCTCGACCGCCATCGGTGGCCGGATCCGCCGCGTCTCCTGACAACCCTTCGCGCTCCCGCCTCCGGCGGAAGCGCCCGCCGAGGCCTTCATGCACCAGTTCGTCCGCGTCGCCTCCGTCGCCGACATTCCCGATCCCGGCGCGATCGTCGTCGAGGTGGAGGGGGACCCCGTCGCGCTGTTCCACGTCGCGGGGGCCTTCCATGCCATCGACGACGTCTGCACCCACGACGGCGGCCCGCTGGCGTCGGGCGAGCTGGTCGATCACAAGGTCGCCTGTCCACGCCACGGCGCGCGCTTCGACATCCGCACCGGCGCCGCGCTGTCGATGCCCGCCGTCCGCGCCACCCGGTCCCACGAGGTGAAGATCGAAGAGGGCGGGGTGTGGATCCGTCTCCGCGACGGCCACGGCACCTCCGGCCCGGCGACCCAGGCCCCCGTCGTCCGTCCGCTGGCGGTGACGGCGGCTACCGCGGCGGCCCATCCCGCCCCGGCGACGGCGATCCCGGCGGCGGCGGAGCCCGCAGCCTCGGGCCCGCTCTGCGAGGATCGTGCCCGCGAACTGCTCAAGGCGGTCAAGGACCCGGAGCTGTTCGTGAACATCGTCGACCTCGGGCTGATCTACGGCGTGACGATCACCCCCTCGGCCGACCAACCGGGCAAGCAGCACGTCGCCGTGGACATGACGATGACCAGCCCCGCCTGCCCCGCCGGGCCGCAGCTCATCGCCGACACCAAGCGGACCCTCGCCGCCGTCCCCGAAGTGGCCGCGGTGGAGGTGCGGATCGTGATGGATCCCCCCTGGACCCCGGACCGGATGACCGACGACGCCCGCGATCAACTCGGCATCTTCTGATTCCCCGGCTTCGTCCGCCCGCCGAGCGCCGCGGGCCGTCAGCCTCGCCCGCCACCCGATCCACCGTCCGCCCCGGCCCGGAGTCGACGTGCGTCTGCTCCTCCACGAATGGTGCTGTTCCGGCGGACTCGGCGGCCCCGGTCGCGCCGCGGCGAGCCCGGCGGAGGGGCTGTTCCGTGAAGGGCGGGCGATGCTCGCGGCGCTGCTCCGCGACGGCGCCCGATCGGCGGGGCTCGAGATCGCGGTGCTCCTCGACGAGCGCCTTCTCCGCGAGACCGGCCTCGCTCCGGAGATCCCCGCCGGCGTGACGACGATCCCGGTGGCTCCCGGGGCCGAGATCGACGCTCTCGTCGCCGCGGCGAAGCATGCCGACCGGACGCTTCTGGTCGCCCCCGAGAGCGACGGCCTCCTCGCCGAGCGTGTCGCCGCGGTCCGCGCCGCCGGAGGGGACGTGATCGCCCCCGACGCGCGCTTCCTCGCCGCCGCGGCCGACAAGCAGGTGACAGCCGGGCTCCTCGCCGCCCGTGGGCTGCCCCTTCCCGCCGGCACCACGCTCGCTCCCGGCGACGCCGTGCCCGCCGGATTCCCCTTACCGGCGGTCGCCAAGGCACGCGGCGGCTGCGGGGGCGAAGGGTTCGTCGTCATCCATGCGCGGGAGGATCTTCCCGCGGCGGCGTTCGAGCGCCGCCTCGAGGCCTTCGTGCCAGGGACGCCGGTGGGGGTCGCGTGTCTGTGCGGCCCCGCGGGGGTGGAGTGCCTGCCCGCCGCCCGGCAGCGCTGTTCCCGGCAGGGCGCGTATCTCGGCGGCGACTTCGCGCTTTCCGCGTCAGAGGCCGCCCGGGCCGAGGCCCTCGCCGCGCGGGCGATCCAGGCCCTGGCCGCCGCCACCGGACCGGCCCGTGGATGGGTGGGCGTCGACATGATCCTGGGGGAAAGCGACGATGGCAGGCTCGATCGCGTCCTGGAGATCAATCCGCGGCTGACCAGTTCGTTCGTGGGCCATGCCCGACGCTCGCCGAGCAGCCTCCTCGGGGCGGTCGTCGCGGTGGCCGACGGGGCCATGCCGACGACCGGCACGCGCGATTGGCTCCCCGGAACGCCCTTCGACGCCGCCTGAGGAACGCCCCCCGTGTCCGCCCCCGGCCAACCGCCCGACCCTCTCACCGGCCACGGCTCGGACGTCCTCGCCTTCGACATCGGCGGGGCCAACCTCAAGGCCGCCGACGAGCGGGGCAGGGTGTGGGCGGAGGGGTTCGAATTGTGGCGTCGGGCCGACGAGCTCGGGCCGCGTCTGGCCGCGCTCGCCGCCGGCCGGCCGCGACGAATCGTGGCCACGATGACCGGCGAGATCGCCGACTGTTATCCCGACCGTGCCGCCGGAGTCGCCGGAATCGTCGCGGCGCTTCTCCATGCGGCCCGGTCGATCGACGCCGAGCTGGGCATCTACCGTCTCGACGGCCGCATCGTGTCGGCGGAGGAGGCGCTCTCGGCGCCGCTCTCGGTGGCGGCATCGAACTGGCACGCCCTCGCCCGTCTCGCCGCCGCCCGGGCGGACAGCGACCGCGCGCTCCTGGTCGACGTCGGCTCCACCACCACCGACATCGTGCTCCTCGACCGCCGCGGCCCCAGGTCCCTGGCGACCGACGACGCCGGGCGGATGGCAAGCGGCGAGCTCGTCTACACCGGCATCGAGCGGACCCCGGTGGCGGCGATCGTCCGCTCCCTGCCGCTGGCAGGGAGGCGCCGCGCCGTCGCCGCCGAGACGTTCGCCCGCTCCCAGGACGCCTGGCTCCTTCTCGGGGGCCTGCCGGAGGATCCCGCCTCGCACGACACCGCCGACGGCGGCCCGGCCACCCGGGACGCGGCCCGCACGAGGCTCGCGCGGATGACGCTGCTGGAGCCGGCTGAGGTCGGGCAGGACGACGCCGTCGCCGCGGCGGTCCACGTCGCCGACCGACAGGCCCGCCTCGTGGCCGCCGCGATCCGCCGGGTGCTCGCGAGCCACGGCATCCAACCCGATCGCGTCGTCCTCTCGGGCCACGGCGGGGCGCTCGCCTCGATGGCCCTCGCCCGCGCCGGCCTCGACCTTCCGCGACTCCGTCTCGAGGAGGCCATCGGCCCGGCGGCGGCGCGCGCCGCTCCAGCGGTGGCCCTGGCGCTGGTGGCGACGGGAGGCATCCCGTGAAGGCAGACATCGAAGGCCGGTGGCACGGCGCCGCGATCGCACCGGGCGACGCGTGGATGGGGCCGATCGTGGTCAAGTTCGGCGGGAGTTTTTTCAGCCGTCCCGACTGGCCCGAACTGGCCCGCGGCCTCGCCGACGCGGCGACCGCGGCCGCGCCGCGGACGATCGTCGTCGGGGGCGGGCCGGTCGTCGAGGGCTTGCGGGAAGTCGACCGGATCCGGCGGGGCGACGACCGCCTCCTCCACGATCTGGCGATCGCCGGCATGGGGATCACGGCCAGGCTCGTGGCGGAGACCGTGGGCCTGCCGCTGGTGGCCCGCCCGCCGGAGGGTCGCGGAACGCCCGCCGCCATCCTCGACCTGTCCGCTTGGATCGCCGACGAGCCCGGGCGCGTCGCGGGGCTGCCGGCATCGTGGCGGGTGACGAGCGATTCGCTCGCCGCCCGCGTCGCTGCCGGTCACGGACTCGGCCTGATCCTGGCCAAACGCACCGCACCGCCGGTCGAGGGTCTCGAAGGGCTCGTCGAGGCAGGGTGGATCGATCCCTGTTTCCCCGACGCCGCCCGCGGGGTGCCCTGGGTCGGATGGGTCACGCCGCGCGACTGATCGAGCGACGGGCCTCCGGGGCCGCGGTCAGTCCCACCACCACGACGACGCGGGACGGTCGCTCAGGGCCTCGGTCCGCTCGGCGGAGACGCCGGCCACCTCGTCGATCGCCGAGGCGAAGGCCCAGGGCTGGAACTGGATTCCGCCGGAGGCGCTCACCACCCACTTGCCCCCCTTCTTGACGCCGGTGGCGACGGTGGGGACGGAGGTGGCGGCTTCGTAGGTCGGCAGGCGGACGCGATCGGCGTCGCGGAGAGCCCCGAGGTCGAGCCCGGCCTTGGCCTCGAGCTGCTGTCCCGAGACGAGGGCCGCGACCACCGCCAGATCGACGCAGTTGGCGAGCTCCGCGAACACCGGGTGCTTCGCCGACAGGGCGTCGTACTTCGCGGTGAAGTCGTCGCACCACTTCTTCGCGACCTTGTCGGCGGGCCCGGCGCCGCGCTGGACGCCGCCGGCCGCGAGGACGTCGTTCTCGGTCAGGCAACGGATGGTCCGGCCGGAGAGCCGGAAGCCGAGCTCGTCGGCGTCGCGGGCGATCGTGTCGTAGGAGGCCTCGAGCCAGAAGCGGGGCAGCGTGCCCACCGATGCGTTCGCCGGCACGGTGGCCAGATAGCTCGGCACGCCCGGCACGCCGGAGGGCTCGAGCCCCATCCCGATCCGCTTCAGGCGGTAGTCGGCGGCGACCAGGACGCGGGCGAAGCGGCTGTCGGCGGGAACGCCCCCGATGCGGATCCGCTGCGGGCCGAGGACTTCCTCCATCTTCCGCAGCGTGCCGGTGGGATCCTGCGCACCGGCCTGCTGCCCCTTCAGGAACTTCTGCAGGTCGGCGAGGCGGGCCGGATCGGGATCGATCGAGCAGAGCATCCCGCCGTCACGGGCGCCGTCGGCGGCGCGGAGGGCGACGATGAGGTCCTCGAGCTGCAACAACGGCCGGCCGGTGGCGGAGCCGACGACGTTGCCGGCGGCATCGACTCGGGCGGCGGCGGCGGGACCGGCGAGGATGATGTCGTGGCGGTCGGGATCGACGAACACGTGCGTGATCCGCTCGAGGCCGCCGAGGAGGACGACGTCGGGGGAGAGCGGGGCGCCGCCCGACGCGGCCGCCTCGACCGCCCGGACGATGCCGGCGAGGGAGACCTTGCGGAGCTCCGCGGCGCCGTTCGGGCCCGCGTCGGCGAGCGCCTTGCGACGGGCGGCCGCGACCTCGCCGAGGCTGCCGGCGTCGAGGTTGCGGACGATGCCCGAGGCGTCGATCGAGATGCCTCCCACCGCCTGGCCGCCGAAGAACTGGCCGTGGGCCACCGGGGCCTGGATCACCCCCACCACGGCCACCAGCGCCGACAGGAGGGCGGTCACCAGCGGACGGCCACCGACGCGACTCGAGGCGACGGGGTGGCGGGGCGGTGCCTGGCGGTTCATCGACGTCCTCCGGCTGGATGGCGTAGGGTGCTCCTCACTCCCGCAGCAGGGCCGCCGAGGGGGCCGCTTGGTTGCGGGGGCTTGACAAACGGAGCGAGCCTGCAAGCCGGGGCAATCGTAGACAGGCGGGGGTTTTTTCCGCAAACCCGATTGCCCGCGGGAAAACGGCTTTTTTCGCCCCGCGCGGCCGGCCGCCCCGTCCGGACGCCCTCGCCAAGGGTCTCCGGCTGGTGCATCATGCGGGGGACGCGCGACGCCCTCCGGCCGAGCCCGTCGCCACCCTCCCTTCCCCGTCCGCCTCGATCCGGTGCCCGTCGATGGCTACGCCCCCGGCCTTCCTCCTCGTCGACGATCCTGCGATCGGGCAAAGCGTGGTCCGTCTCCACGCCGGCGAGCGGTGTGGGATCGGCCGCGGCCCTGGAAACCGGGTGGTCCTCCACGACGAGCGGTCGAGCCGCTTCCACGCCGAGGTGTTTCCCGCGGGGGACGGCTGGGCCGTCCGCGACGTCGGGAGCCGGAACGGCACGCTCGTCGGCAACGAGCCCCTCTCGGCCGACCGGACGCTGGCCGACGGCGACACCATCCGCGTCGGCGGGGCCCGCCTCGTCTTCGGCGAGGGGGATCCTCCCACCGACCCCTTCCGCATCGATTCCGGCGCCGCCGAGACGAGCGTCCAGCCGGCCGAGATCGAGCGCTGGAACGACGCCGTCACGCTCCGCCGCGACAAGACGAGGCTCCTCGACGACATGCGCGAGTCGGCGGCGGCGGTGCCCCGAGTCGGGCTCGCCGCCGGGCGGCTGTGCCGCCTGGCCTTCGCCCTCGCCCGCGCCTCCGACGCGACGGAGGTGGCCCAGCAGGCACTCGCGGTGGCGCTGCAGGGCGCGGAGGGGGAGCGCGGCACCGTGCTGCTCGCCACGCCCCCGGCGGGCGGGGCTCCGGTGAGCGTGGGAGCGCTCTCCGTCGCGGCGGCGCTGCCGCCCCTCGTCGACGACTCCGCCCGCCCACCGTCCGGCGCGATGGCCACGGTACTCTCCACCAACGAGGCGATCCTCGTCGGACGCTCCCCCGACGGCGGCCCGGATGCTCCGGCGATCTTCGCGCCGGTACGTGTCGCCGGCCGTGCGGTCGGCGTCCTGCACGTCGGGCTGCGGGCGACGGCCGCCGCGGCGCCGGAAGATCTCGAGTTCGTCATGGCGGTGTGCGACGCCCTCGGCCTGGCGGTGGAGAACCTCGCCACGCGCGAGCGCCTCTCGGTGCGCCTGGCGAGCACCTCGGACGAGAACGAACGGCTCCGCCGCCTGCTCCGCGAGGAATCGCGGATGGTCGGTGCGAGCCCGGCGCTCCAGGCGATCGTCGGCCAGATCTCCCGGGTGGCGGCGACGAAGGCCACGGTCCTGGTGCGGGGGGAGAGCGGCTCGGGCAAGGAGCTCGTGGCCCGCGCCATCCACGACGCCAGCGACCGCCGCGACCAGCCGTACGTCTGCCTCAACTGCGCCGCCCTCTCGGAGACGCTCCTGGAGAGCGAGCTCTTCGGCCACGAGAAGGGTGCCTTCACCGGCGCCACCGAACGCAAGGCGGGGAAGTTCGAGGCGGCCCACCGGGGAACGCTGTTCCTCGACGAGATCGGCGAGATGAGCGCGGCGATCCAGGCCAAGTTCCTCCGCGTGCTCGAGGGGCATCCCTTCGAACGCGTGGGGGGGAGCCAGCGCGTGCAGGTCGACGTGCGCGTCGTCGCCGCCACCAACCGAAATCTCGAGGAGGCGGTCACCGCGGGCGACTTCCGCCGCGATCTCTACTTCCGCCTGAGGGTCGTGGAGATCCTGGTGCCGCCGCTGCGCCGCAGGCCGGAGGACATCGAGCCCCTCGCCCGCCACTTCCTCTCCCGCTTCGCCGTGGAGACCGGCCGGCCGGTGCGCGACTACACACCGGCGGCGGTCGAGGCGCTCGTCTCGTACCATTGGCCGGGGAACATCCGCGAGCTGCGCAACTGCATCGAGCGCGCCGTGGTCCTCTCCACGCAGGACGTCATCGACGTCCACGATCTCGCCCTCTCCTTCCTCTCGCCCCCGGGCGACACCGGCCGCGGAAGCGGCGCCCGGCAGGGCACACGGACAGGCGCCTTCGTCCCTCAGACGATCGACGAGATGGAACGGAAGCACGTGACGGCCACGCTCGCGGCCGTGGCGGGCAACAAAACGAAGGCGGCGGCGATGCTCGGAATCGAACGCTCGACCCTCGACCGCAAGCTCGCCCGGTGGGCGAAGAACGGCAAGGGCTAGCCGTCGTCGAGCCCGAAGTGCCGCTTCCAGTGCTCGATCTCGCCCGGCCCCGGCTCCGGAGGCTTGGTGTCGGCGGCCTCCGCGGCACGGTCCCGCCGCGAACGGCGCAGCTCCGCGAGCCAGTCGTCGGCCGACACCGCCTTCGCGCGGCGGCGGCGGGCCGCCAGTTGGAGCCGGCGGTCGTTGGACACCACCGTGATCGACGCCGGGGAACGCTCCTCCTCGAGGATCTCCTCGATGAGGGAGTCGGCATCGGGATACTCCCTCGCGAACCAGACGCGGATCCCGCGGTGGGTGATCCGCCCCGGGAGCCCGTCGGGGGCGTTGGCGGCGTCGAAGACGAACAGCACCCGCGGCGCCGTCTCGCCGACCAGATCGGCGACGTGGTCGAGGAGGGCCGTCCGCGACGACTCGAGGCCCCGCGGGCCGCGCAGCCTCCCGAACACGCCGGAGGCGTGGAGGAGGTTGTAGCCGTCGACGAGGGTGAAGGTCATGGGGAACTCCCGCTCACCCTCCGGCGAGCCGGTACTTCACCCGTCCCCCCACGATCGTCGCCACCGCCCTGCCCCGCAGCGTCCAGCCGTCGAAGGGTGAATTGACGCTCTTGGAACGAAACGTCGACACGTCGACCTTCCACTCGGTGTCGGGGTCGATGATGGTCACGTCGGCCGGACTCCCCGGACGCAGAGTCCCCCGGTCGATGCCGAGGATCCGGGCCGGCAGCGTGCTCATCGCCTCGATCAGACGCGGCCATCCGACGTGCCCCGGCACCACGAGCCGGGTCACCGAAAGCCCGATCGCCGTCTCGAGGCCCAGGATCCCGAACGGGGCCCGGTCGAGCTCGAGCATCTTCTTCTCGCGGGCGTGCGGGGCGTGGTCGGTGGCGATGCAATCGATCGTGCCGTCGGCGATCCCCGCGATGATCCCCTCGACGTCGGCGGCGGTGCGCAGGGGGGGGCTCATCTTGAAGTTGGAGTCGAAGCTCCGCAGCGACTCGTCGGTGAGGGTGAAGTGATGGGGGGCGGCCTCGGCCGTGACTCGCACGCCGCGGGCCTTCGCGGCCCGCACCAGGGCCACGCCGCCGGCGGTGGAGACGTGCATCACGTGGAGCCGGCCGCCGGTGCTCTCGGCGAGCGCCGTGTCGCGGCCGATCATCACCTCCTCCGCGGACGCCGGCATGCCGCCCAGGCCGAGGACGAGCGACACGAGCCCCTCGTTCATCACGCCGCCGCGCGACAGCTCGAGAACCTCCTCGTGGGCGAGGATCGGCTTGCCGAACATCCCGCAGTATTCGAGGGCCCGGCGCATGAGCTCGGCGTCGGAGACCGGGGCCCCGTCGTCGCTGAAGGCCACCGCCCCGGCCTCGACGAGCTGACCGATCTCCGCCAGCTCCTTCCCCTCGCGGTTGCGGCTCACGCAGGCGACCACGAAGACGTTGCAGGTATCGGCGCGGACGGCCTTCTGGTGGATGAACTCGACCGCCGCCTGCGTGTCGAGCGGAGGCTCGGTGTTGGGGATGCAGGCCACGCTCGTGAACCCTCCGGCCAGCGCCGCCCGGGTGCCGGAGGCGATCGTCTCGTCCTCCTCCCGCCCGGGCTCGCGGAGGTGGACGTGCATGTCGACGAGGCCCGGGGCGACGATCATCCCCGCCGCGTCGATCGTCTCGTCGGCCCGGCTCGATCCGGCCTCGCCGGGACCGATGCCCGCGATCCGGCCGTCGACGACGCGCACGTCGGCGATGCGATCGATGTCCTGCGACGGATCGACGACCCGCCCCCCCCGAATCAAGAGCGACGCCATCAGCTCTGCCTCCCGTCGTGGTTCGTCCCGTCGGCGCCGCCCGCCCTCGGCCCGCACACCAGCCACAGCACCGCCATCCGCACCGCCAGCCCGTTGGCGACCTGATCGAGGATCAGCGACTGCGGGCAGTCGGCGACCTCGGCGGTGACCTCGACCCCGCGGTTGATCGGGCCCGGGGCGAGGATCAACAGCCCGGGGCGCGCCCGCTGCATCCGCTCCCTCGTCATGGCGTAGAGATGGGCATATTCGCGCACCGAGGGGAAGGG
>CAWUOA010000050.1:0-14195 GCA_963923225.1 uncultured Planctomycetaceae bacterium | reverse complement strand
GTGGTGCCGTAGTAGGCGTTGTTGAGCGGCGTGTTGTTGCGGATCGCCGCCTGCAGCTCGTCGTGCTCCACCTGGTAGGGATTCGGATTCTCCCCCTCGAACTTCCACAGCACCTTGCCGCTGTAGTCGGCGATCTCGCCGATCCGCACCTGGGCCTTCGTGCCCTGGAAGAACTCGTCGACCCGGCCGTCACCGCCCGGGAACTGCCGGCACTGGCTGGCGATCCGCACGCCGCCGGGATAGACGAAGTTCACGCAGTGGTGGTCGTAGATCTCGCTGGGCTGGCCGGGGATGCGGTTCTGCTTGCCGCCGCTGCCGTAGGCCGAAACCGGGATCGCGTCCCCCTTCTCGTTCCCCAGGAACCAGTTGGCCACGTCGATGTTGTGGACGTGCTGCTCGCAGACATGGTCGCCGCAGAGCCAGTTGAAGTGGTACCAGTTGTTGACCTGGAACTGCATCTCGGTCTGGTTCGGCTGGCGGTTGCGGTACCAGATGCCGGAGCCGTTCCAGTAGACCTGCCCGCCGATGATGTCGCCGGCGAGCCCCTCGCGGATCCGCTTCACCGTCTCGCGGTAGCGGTTCTCGTAGCGGCGCTGGAGGCCGACGACCACCTTGAGCTTCTTCTCGTCGGCCATCTTCGCGGCCTGGAGGCAGAGCTGGGCGCCGAAGGAGTCGACGCACACCGGCTTCTCCATGAAGACGTGCTTGCCCGCCTTCACCGCCTCCTCGAAGTGGAACGGACGGAAGCCCGGCGGCGTGGCGAGGATCACCATGTCGCAGTGGTCGAGGACCTTCTTGTAGGCGTCGAGGCCCTGGAAGCGGCGGTCCTCCGGGCAGTCGATCTTGTCCTTCATCTCCTCGACGGCCCGCAGCGCGCCGTCGATGCGGTCGCCGAAGGCGTCGCCGATCGCGGTGAGCTTGATGTTCGACCCGGGCACCGAGAGCGACTGCTGGAGGGCACCGGTGCCGCGGCCGCCGGCGCCGATCAGGCCGACGCGGATCACGTCGCTCGAGGGGTTCTGGCCGTGGACCGCCGGCGCCGCAAGCGCGCCCCCGACGACGCCGGCCACCTTCACCAGGTCGCGGCGGGAGAGGGAGACGGGGGTGCCGGAGGGGGCATGGGCGCGCATCGAGGGGGCTCCTGACCGTGGGGGGAATCCATCCAAAGATGCCCAGAGGATACCCTGCCGCCGCCACGATGAAAACCGGCCCGGTCGCCCTCGGGAGGGGTCAATCCTCCTTCTCGTCGTCCGAGCCGCGGCCGCGGACGAAGAGGCGGATCGGCACTTCGGAGAGCGGCGTCGTCTCCCGGAGGGTGTTGACGAGGTAGCGCTTGTACGGCTCGGAGACGCTGCGGGGGGCGCTGGTGGAGAGGACCACGGTGGGCGGATTCACCTCGACCTGCGTGGCGTAGTAGACGCGCACCGGTCGGCCGCGGCCGTCGGCCGGCGGGTGATTGGCCTCGATGGCGTCGCGGACGATCTGATTGAGCTTCGACGTCGGGATCCGCGTGCTCGACTGACGGTAGAGGCGCTGCGCGGTGTCGATCACCGCCTTCACGTTCCTGCCCGACTTCGCGGTGGTGAACTCCACCGGCGCCCAGGGCATGGTGCGGAAGGTCTCGCGGAGGTATTCGACCCATTCCTTCCGCGGCACCTCCCCGGCGTACAGGTCCCACTTGTTGACCACGAACACCACCGGCTTCGCCTCCTCGACGATCGTCTCGGCGAGCTGCTTGTCGACGCGGCCGATCGGCTCGGCGGCGTCGAGGAACAGGAGCACGACGTCGGCGCGGCGGATGGCACGCTGCGCCCGGTGGGTGGAGTAGAAGTCGAGGTCGGTGGTCCGGCTCTTCGTGCGCCGCAGGCCCGGCGTGTCGATCGCCAGGAACGCGCGGCCATCGACCTCGAAGCGGACGTCGACGCTGTCCCGCGTCGTGCCGGCGACGGGGCTGGTGATCACCCGTTCCTCGCGGGCCAGGGCGTTGGTGAAGGTGCTCTTGCCGACGTTCCGCCGGCCGACGATCGCCAGCTTCATCTCCGGCAGCGCCGTCCCCTGCTCCTCCTCCTCGGGCCACGCCTCGGGGAGCCGCTCGACGATCGCCTCGACGAGATCGTCGCGGTTGCGGTTCTGCCGCACGCTCACCACCAGCGGCGGGCCGAAGCCGAGCTCGTCGAAGTCGTGGGCGAGGAGGTCGTACTTCGGGTCGTCGGCCTTGTTGGCCACCAGGAGCACCGGGGCCCCCGTCTCGCGGAGGCGGCGGGCGACGTCACGGTCGGCGGGGAGGAGGCCGCCCCGCACCTCGACGACGAACACCACCAGCGCCGCCGAACGGAGCCCGGCCACGATCTGGGCGTCGATCTCCTCGGTGAGCCCGTCGGGATCGTCGAATCCCATCCCGCCGGTGTCGACGAGATCGACCACCCGGTCGTCGAGCTCGACCCGCTGCACGAGCCGGTCGCGGGTCACGCCCGCGGTGGGATCCTCGATCGCGATCCGCTTCTCGACGAGCCAGTTGAAGAGGCTCGACTTGCCCACGTTGGGGCGGCCGACGATCACGACCCGGGGAATGACGTCGACGGCAGGCATCGCTGGCTCTCGCTCCGCGGCACGGACGCTTCCGGCGGCCGCAAACGGGCGATCATACCACGGCCCCGGCCGGCCGGCCGGTCAGGGCGCGAGCGCCTCCTCGAGCTCGTCGACGAGCCTGGCGAATCGCGTCAGCGCCGTCGCCACCGGCTCCGGCCGCTCGAGGTCGACCCCGGCGTCGCGGAGGAGCTCGAGCGGCCAGCGCGAGCAGCCTCCGCGGAGGAAGCCCATGTAGGCGTCGAGCTCTCCCTTCCCGCCGCCGACGACGCGTTCGGCCAGCGCGATCGCCGCCGCCAGGCCGGTGGCGTACTTGTAGACGTAGAAGGCGTTGTAGAAGTGGGGAATCCGCAGGCACTCGAGCTCGAGCTGCTCGTCGACGACGAATCCGGGCCCGAAGTAGGCGTCGAGGAGGCCGCGGTAGAGACCGCGGATCCGCTCGAGCGTCAGCGGCTGCCCCTCCTCCGCGGACGCGTGGGCCAGCCGCTCGAACTCGGCGAACATCGTCTGACGGACGATCGTGGCCCGGATGCCGTCGATCTCCCGGGCGAGGATCGCCGCACGCTCGCGCTTCGTGCGGGCGCGCTGGAGGAGCGTGCGGGCGAGCAGCTGCTCGTTGAAGGTGCTCGCCACCTCGGCCACGAAGATCGTGTAGCCGGCGAGCTGGTAGGGCTGGGCCTCGGCCGAGAGGCGGGTGTGCATCGAGTGGCCCGCCTCGTGGGCGAGCGTGAAGACGTGCTCCACCCCCTGGGCCTGGTAGTTCATGAGGATGTAGGGGTCGGAATCGTAGGTGCCGGAGCTGAAGGCCCCCGACTGCTTGCCGGCGTTCGGGTAACGATCGCACCAGCGTCCCTCGAGGCCGGCACGGAGGCGCCGGCAGTAGTCGTCCCCGAGGGGTGCGAGCGACCCGACGACCAGATCGACCCCCTCCTGCCAGGAGTGGCGCGTCGGCTCGTCCTCCCCCAGCGGCACGTAGCAGTCGTAATGATGGATCTCGTCGAGTCCGAGGAGCCGGCGCCGGAGGTCGTAGTAGCGGTGGACGGCGGGGAGATTGGCCCGGACCGCGGCGACGAGCTGGTCGTAGACCGCCAGCGGCACGTTGTCGTCGAACAGCGCCGCCTCGACCGCCGAGGGATGGTTGCGCACGCGCGCCGCGTAGACGTCCCGCTCCACCGAGCCCGAGAGGGTGGCGGCGAGCGTGTTGGCGTGCGCCTGGTACTGATCGTAGAAGCGGTGGAAGGCGGTGCGGCGGACCTCGGCGTCCGAGTCGAGGAGAATCGTGGTGAAGGTGGCGTTGGAGAGCTCGATCCGCGTCCCCTTGCCATCGACGACCGTGCCGAACTTCATGTCGGCGTCGGTGAGCTGGCGGAAGACCTTGCCCGCCGTGCCGGCGAAGGTGCCCTGCATCGCCAGGAGCCGCTCCTCGGGGCCGGTGAGGACGTGCGGACGGGTGCGGACGAGCCGTTCGAGGCCGATGCGGTGGGGGGCGAGGACCGGGAGACGCATCCAGGCGTCGAGATCGGCGGCCGGGATGGCGAGGATCTCCGGCCGCATGAAGCTCGCCTTCTCGGCGAACGCGGTGGCGACGTGACGGAAGCGGCCGGTCATCCGCTGCGGCCCCGGCGCGGTCTGGTCCTCGCTGGCGCGGAGGAAGGCGTAGGTACCGATCCTGTCCCCGGCCCGTTCGACGTCCAGCTCCATCCCGAGCGCCGCGGCGAGCGACTCGGCCGAGCGGCCGAGCGTGCCGGCGAGCGCCGCGAAGGCGGGGATCCGGGCTTCCCAGGCGGCGAGCGCCGCCTCCCACTCCTCGTCGGAGCCGAAGAGGCTCGCCAGGTCCCAGGTGTCCCCGGCGGGCACGTCGGCACGGGGGGGGAGCTTCTCGATCGGCGCGTCGTCGGTCATGGATCCGTTCCCTCTCACAGGCGCCACACGGCGGTTCCCCAGGCCAGGCCGCCGCCGAAGCCGCAGATCACGATCGTGCTCCCCGGGCCGACGCGTCCCTCGGACCAGGCCTCGTCGAGCGCCAGCGGGATCGAGCCGCTCGAGGTGTTGCCGTAGCGGTCGATGTTGACGACGAAGCGGTCGGCGGGGAGGCCGAGCGCCTCGCGGACCGCCTCGATGATCCGCATGTTCGCCTGATGGAGCACGAAGCAGTCGACGTCGGCCAGCTCGAGGCCGGCCCGACGCACGACCTCGGCGACGTTCTCCGTCACGTGCCGCACCGCCCACTTGAACACCGTCCGCCCCTCCATGCGCATGTACTGCTCGCGGCGTGCGAGTCCCTCCGCCGAGACCGGCTGCCGCGTGCCGCTCATCGGGCAGACGAGCAGGTCGGCGCCGCGGCCGTCGGAGCCGAGGGCGAAGGAGAGAAGGCCGCGGCCGGCTCCCTCGGCGGGGTACGCGACGCGTTCGAGGAGCACGGCGCCGGCGCCGTCGCCGAAGAGCGGCCAGGTTTTCAGATCGTCCGGATCGACGACGCGCGAATTGGTGTCGGCGCCGATGACCAGCGCCAGCCGGCTCGACCCGCAGGCGAGGAACTGCGCCGCCGTCGCCAGCGCGTAGGCGAAGCCGGCGCAGGCGGCGGTGACGTCCATCGCCGGCGCGTCGAGCCCGAGCCCCTCCTGCACGATGCAGGCGGTCGACGGGATCGACATGTCGGGGGTGAACGTCCCCAGGACGAGGAGATCGACCTCGCCGGCGGGGCGGCCGGTGCGGCGGAAGAGCTCCCGGCCGGCGGCGATGGCCATGTCGCTGGTGGCCATGTCGGCCGGGGCATGACGCCGCTCGCGGATCCCCGTGCGTTCCAGGATCCAGTCGGCGTCGCAGCCGAGCCGGGCCAGATCGGCGTTGGTGACCACTTCGTCCGGCGCGTATCCGGCCACGCCCACCAGCGTGAAGCCCGTGGCGGCGCCGTAGCGGGAGGGCCGCAGCGTCGTGAATCGATCCGCCATCACGCCCCCGCCGGTGCGGGAGATTCGGGCGTCGGCGTCGGCGGGGGCACGGGGGCCGGAGCGTCGCCGGCCGGCGCCGGATCCGCAGGGGCCGGTTCGCCGGTCGCCTGGGGCGCGTCTCCCGCGGCGGCCGGCTCCGTCGGCGCCGCGGCGGGCTCGGCCGCAGGAGCGTCGGGGGCCGGAGGCGCTTGAGCGTCCGCCGGCGGAGCAGGCTCGGCCGGAGCAGGCTCCGTCTCGGACGCAGTCTCCGGCGCCGCCGCGGGCGCAGGCTCCGCCGCAGGTGCCGGCCGAGGGGGAGCCGGAGGAATCGCCGGCGGGAACGCGCCACGTGGGCCGCCCGGACCGGGGAATCCCTCGGCAGCGGCATCGGCCCCCTTGGGCTGCACCACCGAGTTCCGCGAAAGATGGATCTTCGCGTATTCCTTCGCCGGCACGACGTAGTACCAGTCGGCGAACCGGGCGTTGAGCTCCCGGACGCGACGCTGCGCCGCCTTGACCTTGTCGTCGTATTCGTCCTGGCGGCGCCGGTTCTCGCGTTCCACGCGTCGCCGCTCCTCGAGCGCCGCCTGGGCCTTCGCCTCCGCCTCGTCGGCCGCGCCGAGACGGTCGGCGGCCTTCTCGCCGGGGGCGTCCCCCTCGGGCTTCGCCTCCACTCCTTCCTTCGGCTCCGCGGCCGCCCCCTCGGGCGCCTCGGGGACCGGGTCGAGTTGCGGCTTCGGAAGCAGGCTCTCGTTGAAGCGGGCCATGACGAGCAGGTAGCGGCCCGTGTCGTCGGCATCCTCCTTGGCCGCGCCCTCCTTCTCCTCCGAGGCCATCTGCGTGCCGAGCGAGGTGCCGGCGCCGAAGCGGAGGACGTACTCCACGCCGTCCTTCATGCCGATGATCGTCTCACCGTCGGTGGAGAGGATGTCCCCCGACTTGAGCGGCAGGAAGCCGCGCTGCCGCATGGAACGCACCGCCTCCTCGTCCCCGGTGAACTTCTCCTCCGCCTTGAGGTCGGCCGAGAGTCCTGCCGGTTTGCGGACGACGTCGACGATCTTCAGGTCGCCGAGCGCGTTGCGGAGATCGTTGAGCTTCGCCGAGGCGAGCTCCTCCCCCTCGCCGAGCGTCTCCTCCTTGGCCTCGGCGCCGCCCCCGAAGCTCTCGAGCTTGGTGAGCGACCACTTCGCCCCCTTGTCGTCGTAGGCCGCGTCGATGCGGTCCTTGCGGTCCTGCACCACCTGCATCCGGCCGCCGTTGTCGACGGCGCCCAGGGTGTAGTCGTCGAGGACGACGCGGCGGACGTCCCATGGGGAGAGCTTGAGGAGGTCCTTCTCGATCCAATCGTCGAACTTGGTGGTGAACTTCGACGTGTCGATCTCCACGCGGTAGACCGGGTCCTGGCCCGCCTTGCGGACGAAGCGGAGCTTCTTGCCCCCCCCGGCGGCGCTGCCGGGACGCTTGTCCTCCTTGCCGACGACGAGCCTGGCGATCTTCGTGCCGCCCGCGTCGCGGATCTCGACCAGCTCGCCGACACCGGTCATCCCCGGCTTGATCCGGTCCGGATCGGGCTCGATGACGCCGTAGGTCTCGTGATCGGCGGCCGACTCCGACACGACGTCGAGGGCCCCCAGATCGACCAGCTCGGTGGCCGCCGCGGCCAGGTGATCCCGCGCGTCGGCGGGATAGTTCTGATGGGAGGGGAGCACCCACACGCCGCCCGACTGCACCACCTTGAACGGCTGGAGCGTCGCCAACCCCTCGTCGTACTTCACGATCTCGAGCGCGGCCGCCTTCTGGACGTCGGTGAGGTCGGGGAACAGGACGCGCTCCGCCTCGGTCTTCACCGCCGTCTGCCGGTAGGTCGGCTGGACCCACCACCCGAGGGCCACCGCGGCGGCACCGGCCAGGAGGAAGGCACCGGTGCGGCCCCAGGGGGCCGGCGGAGCGTGGAGGTCGTCGACGGGCCGGGTGCGGCGCTGGGGGGGGCGGTGGTCCCCGCCGTCGGGCCGACCCGAGCGGGGCCGGCCGTTGTCATCGTGTCCGTTGGCCATTGGATGCTCTCTCCGAAATCGATCGCGGTGTGTCGGGGGTGGGGCGGCCGACGAGGCCGCGGGGGTCAGCGGAGGCGCGACTTCGAAACGCCCTCCCGCTCCTGGGCCCGCCTGCGGAAGTAGACGAAGAACGCCACGACCAGCGGCGGGATCGGCGGGAGGAGCACGGCCAGCCATTTCTGCCGGTCCTGCTCCTGACGCACCTTGGCCCCCAGCTGCCGCTCGACCTTCTCCATCTCCACGTCGCGCTGGCGCGTGAGCTGCTCCGTCTTCGTCTGCAGCCGACGCTCGGCCAGGGCCCGGCGGGCGGCGAGCTGCTGCATCATCTGCATCGCGGTCTGCGGGTCGGCGTCGCCGGCGCTCTCCAGCTCCTTGATCTTCCGCTCGAACTCGCCCATCTCCTTTTCGAGGCCCGCATTGGCCTCCTTCTCGGCGATGTCGCACTGCTCGATGAACACCTGCCGCTGGGCGTCGGCCTCCTCGCGGGCCGCGGCCACCGTCTCCTCGATCCGTTCGAGGGTGCGATGCTTCGGCTTCCGCTTGCGGATCTCGAGGAAGCGGTCGTCGCCGGCGAGCGAGTCGAGGATGTTGAGGACGAAGGTGACGTTGTCGAAGTCGAGGCCGAAGACCTCGTCGGGACGATTGCGGAGACCGAAGATCCGGCCGTCGAGGAGGTCGATGTCGGCGACCACCACCGCCTTCACCCCGCCCGCCGCCCCCTCGGGCGCCTTCCGGGTGACGACGGCGGCGAGCGTCATCGCCTGCTTGCCCTGCTTCTCGAAGACCTGGAGCTGCGACATGTCGCGGTTGCGCATCACCTGCTCGACCTCGATCGTCCCGGAGCGGGTGCTGGTCCGAGCCAGCGGTGCGAAATCGACGTCGGCCGACTCCTCCTTCGAGAGCGCCCCGGGGAAGGGGAAGATCACCTCCTGCAGGCCGGCGGTCACCAGGCTCTCCTGGGAGAAGGCGTCGGCCGCGTTCGGCCCCGCGCCCATGTCGTTGTCGACGAACACGAACTCGTGCGGCAGTTGCAGCTTGGGGTGGGGGTTGTAGTCCTGCCAGATGACCAGCGACGACGAGCCGATCTGCCCCATCGCCGGCCGCCCCTCCTTCGTGGCGGGCTTCACGCCGAGCGTCTGCCAGAGCAGCGAGAGATCCCCCTTGGGCTGGCCCTGCGGCTGGAACATCGCCATCGGGCCGCCGGGCCCGCGCTTCGGCTGGTCGGTGCCGGGAACGCCCGTCATGAGGACCGGAAGGGGATCCTCGAAGATCGCCGTGGGCACCCCCGCCTGCACGGCGGCGACGAAGTTCGCCATCTGCTCCGGCCCCAGCGTCGAGGGCTGGACCGCGAGGAGCACGTCGTACTTCTCGGTGATCGGCGAGGCGGGATCGACCTGCACGACGTCGTACTGCTTCTCGAGCTCGTCGACGATCGCCTGCCGCTGCCGCTGCTGGCCGGACATCGGGTCGAAGCCGCCGAAGAGGTCGGCGTCGGTGGCGACCACGCCGAGCCGCTTGCGGCCCTGGTTGCCCACGGTGGAGATCGAGCGGATGAGCTCGTACTCCACCGGCGTGCCGCGGTCGAAAAAGGGAACCACCACCTTCTCCAGGCCGCTGGTGAACGCGCAGCCCAGGAAGATGTCCTCGTCGCGGTAGGTGCCGCGGACCCGCGACAACACGCGCACCGGCTCGATGCCGAATTGCTGCCTGGCCAGCGCCGCCGCGTCGGTCTTGGGCTCGGTGGAGATCACCTGCACCTTCACCTTTCCGGCCCCCAGCCGCTCGAATTGCCGGAGCATGTTGAGGAGCGTGAGGCGGGTCTGGGTGTAGTCCTCGGGGACGCTCGGGCTGACGTAGGCGGTGATCTCCACCGGCCGGGCCGGCTCGAACTTCGCGAGCAGATTCCGCGTGTCGCGCGAGAGGGAGCTGATCTGCTCTTCCGACAGATCCTGCCGCACGTCCATCGCCCGGCAGGCGAGCACCGACCCCAGCGCCACCCCCGTCAGGCCCAGGGCGCGCAGTGCGTAGTGGACGCCGAGCTTGGCCCCGTCGCGCCGGCCGGTCCAGTGGCGTCGGCCGATGAGCACCATCGCCAGGTAGAGCGACACCGCCACGATGCCGAGGAAGAAAGCCACGCTCGAAAGGCTGACGATGCCGCGGCCGAAATCGGAGAAGTTCTCCGCCAGGCTCCAGGCCCGCACCTTCTCGGCGAGCTTGGGATCCATCACGGTGGCGGCCTGGTCGGCGACTGCCAGCGGGGCGTTGAGGATCAGGCCGAGGATGAAGGCGACGGTGAGGTTGCTCGTGAGGAAGCTCGCCACCATGCCGATGGCGAGCATCGCCAGACCGACGAACCAGTAGCCGAGGTAGTTGGCGAAGAACAGCCCGCCGTCGGGGGTGCCCCAGCGGAGGAGGATGATGAGGTTGCAGATGCAGGAGAACATCAGCGCCACGGTGTAGATCCCCACCGTGGCCAGGTACTTCCCGAACACCACCTCCCAGTCGCTCGCCGGGATCGTGAGGAGGAGCTCGTCGGTCCCCTGCCGGCGCTCGTCGGCCCACACGCTCATCGTGATCGCCGGGATGAACACGAGGAGGATGTAGGGGAGGTAGCGGTTGAGCTGGTCGAGGTTCGCCAGGTTCGAATTGAAGAACTCCGGCGGCCAGAAGGCCGCCAGCGACCCGAGCAGCACGAACACGCAGATGAAGACGTATCCGGTGGGGCTCGAGAAGTAGGAGACGAAGTTCCGCTTGAAGACGGCGTCGAGGACGTGCCAGTTCATGCTTATCCCTGCGGTCGAATGAATGGTTCGTGGCGGGACGGGCGGGAGCGGGCCCGCGGCCCGTCGTCCTGCCCCCGCCTTCCGGTCAGGCCGACCGGGTCATCTCGTAGAAGTGCTCGTCGAGCCCGCGGCCGTCGCGGACGAGATCCGCCGGTGTGCCGTCGAAACGCTTCCTCCCCTCGGCGATGAGGATCACCCGGTCGGCGAGGGCGTCGACCTCCTGGAGGATGTGGGTGGAGAGGAGGATCGTCTTCTTCTCGCCCAGGCGACGGATCGTCTCGCGGACCTCGCGGATCTGGTTCGGATCGAGGCCGCTGGTGGGCTCGTCGAGGATCAGCACGTCGGGCTCGTGGAGGAGCACCTGGGCCATCCCCACGCGCTGGCGGTACCCCTTGGAGAGCTTGGAGATCGCCTTGCCGATCACGCTCCCCAGCTGGCACTGCTTCACCACCGCCTCGATCCGCTCTTCTTTCAGCCGCTTCGACATCCCGCGCGCGTCGGCGAAGAACTCGAGCAGCGTCCGGGGGGTCATGTCGGGGTAGAGGGGGCCGTTCTCGGGCAGGTAGCCGAGCTTGGCCGCGCCGCGGAGCCGGTCGGTCGACATGTCGTGGCCGGCGATCCGGGCGGTGCCGGCCGAGGGGGCGAGGTACCCGGTGAGGATCTTCATCGTGGTGCTCTTCCCGGCGCCGTTGGGGCCGAGGAAGGCGACGACCTCGCCGCGCGGCACGCGGAACGAGATGTCCTCGATGGCGATGAAGGGGCCGTAGTACTTGCAGAGGCCGTCGGCCTCGATCATGGCTTCGCCGCCAGGGCTCGTCGCGTCGGACATGGCTGGATCCGTGGGGCTCGGGGGCACTCGCAACCTGTCATTTTTAGGTGCGAGCCCCGCCAACGGCAATCCCCCGGCACCCGCCGACCCTCCGGGCCCGACGCCGATGGAAAAGGAGCTCCTGCCGGGATTCGCAGCGGCGTCGCTGCCCGGGATCGCTTAGGCGTCGACCACGCCGTTGCCGGAATGGCCCTCCCGCCGCAGGACCGGCCGGCCATCCTCGATCGAGAGGCTGACCTGCGCGCCGTCGGGGATGTCGCGGAGTTGCTGGTGGATCCATCCGCAGCTCTGGAGATACTCCTCGATCCGCCGCGGGCCGGCGTTCTCCACGGTGAATCCGCCCCCGAGGACCGGCGGCGTCTCGAAGCCGAAGCACTCCCCGGGGGCGAGCGTCTTCCCGGCGTCGGCCATGTCGTCGACCAGCGCCATCGAGAGCCAACGATCGGCGTTGTCCTCTTCGTTGAGCCGTTCCTCGAAGCCTTCGCGGTCGTCCGCCAGGCGAGTGAACGTGCCGCGGACGACGTCGAGTCGGTGGACCGAGCCGTCGTCCTCGATGACCACGAGGTCGCCGAACCGGGTCACCAGCCAGATCGTGAACTGATCCGGGACGAGCCACGCCCACGCCCCGAGCGCCTCGGGCCAGTCGACGCCGTCGTGGTCGAGGAGGTAGTCGTCGATCGATTCAGCCATGGTGGGCGGCCTTCGGGGTCGTGTCGGGCAGCGGCTCGTGCCAGGGGCCGGCGACGCCGCGGCGCCAGGCGACGTGGCAGCGCCACTGCGGGAGGGGAGCGGGGTGGTCGGCGCGCTGGTGGACGCCGCGCGTCTCCTCGCGCTCGAGCGCCGAACGGATCATGAGTCGCGAGACCTCGAGCATGTTCTGCAGCTGCCAGCCCTCCGGCGTGGAGAACTGCCGGGGGAGGACGTACCGGCACCAACTCTCCACCGTGCCGAGCGCCTCGGCGAGCGACTCGCCCGACCGCTCCACGCCGACGTGCCGCCACAAGAGGCTGCGGAGCGAATTGCGGATGTCGGCCAGATCGAGCGGCCCCTGCACGTCGGCGACGCGGGCGTTGGAGAGGGCGGGAACCTGAAAGTTCTCCGGGGGGCCGGCGAGGATCTCGTCGCTGGCGAGCGCCCCGGCGCGGGCGCCGTAGACCAGGCCCTCGAGGAGGCTGTTGCTCGCCAGACGGTTGGCCCCGTGGAGGCCGCTCGAGGTCACCTCGCCGGCGGCCAGGAGGCCAGGGAGCGTCGTCCGGCCGACGTCGTCCACCACCGCCCCGCCGATCATGTAGTGGGCGCCGGGGCGGACGGGAATCCGGTCGCGGGCCAGATCGAGGCCGAACTTCGCACAGATCTGCGCCATGCCGGGGAAGCGGGCGTGGACCTCGGCCGGATCGAGGTGGGAGAGGTCGAGGTAGACGTTGGAATGGTGCGTGCGGCTCATCACCACGTTGATCGCCCGCGAGACGACGTCGCGCGGCGCGAGCTCGCCGCGCGGGTCGAAGTCGGGCATGAAGCGGCGGCCGTCGCGGTCGACGAGCCGCGCCCCCGCGCCGCGGACGGCCTCCGTGATCAGGCTCCGCGACCCGCCGGCGATGTAGAGCACCGTGGGGTGGAACTGCATGAACTCCATGTCGCGCAGCTCGCACCCCGCCCGCCAGGCCAGCGCCATGCCGTCGCCGACGGCTCCTTCGGGATTGGTCGACTCGCGGTAGAGCTGCCCGGCGCCGCCGGTGGCGAGGATCGTGCGCCGGGCCCAGACGAGCGTCTTGCCGTGCGTCTTGCTCCACACGAGCGCCCCCCGGCAGCGGCCCTCGTGGGTGAGCAGGTCGATGGAGAAGGTGCCGGGCCAGAAGTCGAGGTGCTCTTGGCCGCGGGCCCGCTCGATGATGGCGCGCATGATCTCGCGGCCAGTGGCGTCGCCGAGGGCATGGACGATGCGGTGATGGCTGTGGCCCCCCTCGCGGCCGAGCTCGAGCGTGCCGTCGCGGGAATCGAACTTCGTCCCCCATTCCATCAGCTCGGCGATGTGCCGCGGCGCCTCGCGGACGACCTGCTCGACGACCCCCTCGTGGCACAGGTCGCCGCCGGCGACGAGCGTGTCGGAGACATGGTTGTCGAAGCGGTCCTCGGGATCGAGGACGCCGGCGATCCCCCCCTGGGCCCACTGGCTCGACGAGGTGAGGAGGTCGTCCTTGGTGACGATCGTCACCGAGAGGCGCGGATCGACGGCCAGCGCCGCCCGCAGGCCGGCCACGCCCCCGCCGAGGACGAGCACGTCGGTGAAGCAGTGGGGGACGCGTTTCGGGCCGAAGGCGACCAGATACCTCGGGCCGTCGAAGGAGTCGGTCATTCCGCCACGGTTCCCTGCGTGTAGGCCCTGAACTGCTCGAGGTAGTCCGACGGCGGCCGGCTGCGGCGCCCCTCGGACTGGCCCCCCTTCACGTCGGAGGGGACGTCACGCTTCGTCTTCGAACCCTCGCCGCGGAGGCCGAGGCTGCGGACGGCCCGATCGTACTCTCCCCGCTTCACCGGGTCGGCGCTCCCCTCGAGCGCCTTCATCTTCTCCCACCGCTCGAGGAAGGCCCGCGCCTGGTCGCGGGTCCAGCCGAGCTCGTCGAGGAGGTCGGTGCGTCCCTTGGCGAGGTCGTCTTTCAGCGTCCGCACGGCGAGGTCGGCGGCGTTGCGGGCGTGACGCGCGTCCTGGTCGCCCCACTCGGCGTCGGCGGACGGCGCATCCCCTTCGAGCGGCTTGGCGGCATCCGGCGAGGAACCGTCGTCGTTGGCCTGCCCGCCGCTGCCGGTCGGGCTCGACGACGACCCAGGCTGGCCGGCGGTCGGCTTGTCGGGAGCCGCTCCCCCCGCTCCTTCCTGGTCTCCGTCGGTCGCGCTCCCACGGGCAGGCTGGCCTCCTTGTGGCTGGTTCTCACCCGCTGGCTGCTTGGCCCCCCCCTTCGCCCCCTGCCCTTCGCCTCCTTCGCCAGGCGCACCTTCACCCTTCTGGCCTTCACCC
>CAWUOA010000049.1:0-14221 GCA_963923225.1 uncultured Planctomycetaceae bacterium | reverse complement strand
ACTCGAGCCGCGGATACCAGGGCGCGCGGAGATAGCGGAAGATCCATTCGCCGGCGGGACTGGCCAGGATCTTGTTGGCGTAGACCGAGACGACGCGGTCCACCGGATGGCGGAGCGTCGTGACGCGGAGCGTGCCGGGGGGAACCTCGGCGATGCGGCCGAGGTGGATGCCGTTGCGCGGCGTGGCGGGCGCGTCCGGAGGGAGCAGCGCCGTCTCGACCTCGTTGGCCCACCGGGTGAGCGACGTGCAGCCCGCCTTCGGCACCCGCGCCAGCGCCAGCCGCGCCGTGGGAAAGTAGCGGTAGGGGGTGTAGCCGGTCATCGGCCCCGCTCCCCCTCCGAGACCAGGCGGCGCAGCTCCTTGTAGTCGGTCTTGCCGGTGCCGAGGACCGGGATGGCGGGGATCGAGCGCACCTCGTCGAGCCGCATCACGCCGCGGAGGCCGTCGTCGAGGAGGATCTGCGAGGCCGCCCGCAGCGCCAACGGGAAGGTGGTGAAGAGGACGACGTGCCGGCCGCCCGGCGTCTCGATCCCCTCCACCGCCACGCGCGGGCCGTTCTCGTCGGCGGGATAGCGGCGCGCGAAGGGCTCCTCGAGGGCCGGCAGCGAGATCATCTCGCCCCCCGCCTTGAGGAAGCGCTTGAGCCTCCCCTTGAACTCGAGCCAGCCGTCGGCACCGGCGGCGACGAGATCGCCGGTGCGGTACCAGTTCCGTCCCTCGAGCTCCTGGAAGGGGCTCGGTCCGTCGTGCTGGAGGTAGCCGGGGAAGATCGAGGGCCCGGCCGCGAGGAGCATGCCGGTCTCGCCGGGGCCGACGGGGACGCCCGAGTCGACGTCGACCACGCGGACGTCGACGTTCCGCACCGGCCTGCCGATGAAGCCGCGGCGGCGGTCGCCGACCCGGTTGGCGGCCACGACCGGCGAGCACTCGGTGATCCCGTAGCCCTCGAGGATCACCGCCTCGGGCGCCAGGGCCTGGGTGCGGTCGAAGATTTCGTCGGGGCACTTCTCGGCGCCGGTGATGATCCTCCTCAGGCTCGTCAGGTCGCCCTCGCCGGCGACGGAGAGGACGTAGCCCAGGAACGTCGGCGTGGTGAAGAGCATCGTCGGCCGCCAGTCGCGGATCGCCTGCACGAGCCCGCGGGCGTCGGTGGGGTCGGCGTGGCGGACGCTGCGGATGCCGGTGAGGTGCGGGAGGAGGACGTTGCCGGTGAGTCCGAAGCTGTGAAACGGAGGGAGGAAGCCGAGGAGCGAGTCGTCGGCGCGGGCCTCGAGGACCTCGAGGGAGTCGCCGATGTTGGTGAGGAGGTTGGTGTGCGTGAGGGGGACGGTCTTGGGCGCGCTTTCGGACCCGGAGGTGAAGAGGAACACCGCCGGGGCGTCGGGATCCTGCCTCGGCAGGCCGCGGAGGATCGAGCCTGAGCCGAAGGTCGTCCCGGCGAGCGTCGCGAGCTGCTCCCCCTTCCCCACGCCGCCGCGCAGCGTCTCGAGGAACTCGTACCCCGCCCCCTCGACCTCGATCCCCAGCCGGTCGACGAGCTTCTTCGAGGTCACGATCCGCCGGGTGCCGGTGACCCGCACGCCGTGGGCCAGGTTCGCCGGGCCGGTGGTCCAGTTCATCATCACCGGCGTCTTGCCGGCCAGGTGCAGCCCGAAGAACACGAGGTCGGCGGCGACGCTCGCCGGGAGCATCACGCCGACGTGCTCCTCCGGCCAGGCGGCGAAGCGGCGGGCCATGATCCGCGCGCCCGTGAGGAAGCGGCGGGCGGAGAGGACCCCCGAGATCCGGTCGGCGACCACGGCCCGGGACGGATCGAGCATCGCCCGGCGCACGAACGCCTCGGCCACGGTGCCGGCGAGGACCGCGGGATGGTCGCCGTTCCGCGGCGGCGCGAACCAGGCCGCCGGCACCTTCTCCGGCGGCTTCTCGGCACCGGCCGCGGCGAGCTTCCCGGCGGCGAGGGCCTGCAGTTCGCCGAGCGAGGTGAGCACGGCCGGGGAGTGGAAGCCGAACTGCTGCTCCACCTCGAGCGTGGCGTCCATCCGGTCGAGGCTGTCCATGCCGAGGGCCTCGAGCGTCGTCTCGAAGGCCAGCTCCTCGGGCGCGACCTCGCGGCCGAGTCGGCGCTGCACGAGCTCGTTGACCAGGCCCACGGTCTTCGGATCGAGCGACGCCGGATCGACCGCCGGCAGCGCCGTGGCCACGTGCCAGCGCCCCTCGGAGGGGCCGAAGAGCCGGTTATAGCGGACGAACAGCGGCCGCTGTGGTCCGTCGGCGTCGTACCAACCCTCGAGGAAGGCGTTGGTCGCCTCGCGCGAGCCCTTGGGGAGCGTGCCGCGCGGCAGCACCTCGACCCGGATCGACACCGGCCGGCGCGGCAGGAAGAAGACCAGCGACGCGAGCGCCCAGCCGAGGTTCCTCACGATGGTGGAGACCAGCGCCGGCGGGGCGCCGGTGGCGGCGCAGCTGAAGCTGCTCCCCCACACGCCGCGGGTGCGCACCAGGACGACGTTCAGCTCGGGGCAGCGGGAGAGGAGCTCGTGGACCGCCCGTGCGGAGCCGACCACCTCGGCGTCGCCGCGCTGGAGCCTCCCCGAGGGATAGACGAGAAAGCTGTCGCCGGCCCTGACGCGCTCGACCACCCGCTCGATCATCTCGAGGGTCCGCGTCTGGGCGTCACGGCTCTGGGCGGAGAGGTCGGGCACCTCGAAGGCGTCGACCATCGCCATCAGCGGCCGCAGCGGGAGGAGGCGGTAGATCCCGCTGAACACCAGCGGCCGCAGTGCCCGGCCGAGACGGAGGCTCGAGAGGACCAGCGGCGGATCGACGTAGCCGGGATGATTGGGGAGGACGAGCGTCGGGCCGTCGAGCGACTCGAGCGCCTCGGCCCCCTCCACCTTCACCCGGTAGCGGAGGCGGAGGAGGACCCCGGCGATCGCCCAGAAGACGCGGTTGAGGAGGAGTTTCATGGTTCGTGTGGAGCCCTTTCCGAGGGCAGAGGCGACGCCGGGGGAGATTCGTCACGCGCCGCCCGGATCCCGCCGGCCCCGCCCGACCGTCTGGTAGGATCGACCGCCATGGTCGTTTCCGTCAAACAGCTCGAAAAGCTCTACGGCGCCAACCGGGCCCTCGGCGGGGTGAGCCTGGAGGTGGAGCCGGGGACGCTGTTCGGGCTTCTCGGGCAGAACGGGGCGGGAAAGACGACGCTCGTCAAGATCCTCCTCGGCCTCGTCGCCAAGACCGCGGGCGAGGCGACGCTGCTCGGCCGCCCCGTCGGCACCTTCTCCGCCAGGCGCGACGTCGGCTACCTGCCCGAGGACCACCGCCTCCCCGAATACCACACGAGCACGAGCCTCCTCGACCTCTACGGGGCCCTCCAGGGAATCCCGCGGGGCGAGCGGCGCAGACGCGGCGCGGAGCTCCTCGACCTCCTCGGCCTCGGCGGCCGGGAGGCTTTGAGGATCCGCGGCTACTCCAAGGGAATGAAGCAGCGGCTGGGCCTCGCGCAGGCGCTGCTCCACCGGCCGCGCGTGCTGTTCCTCGACGAGCCGACCGACGGCGTCGACCCGGTGGGCCGCAAGGAGATCCGCGACCTCCTCCTCGAGGAGCGGCGCCGCGGCGTCACCGTGTTCGTCAACAGCCACCTGCTCGGCGAGGTCGAGCAGCTCTGCGACCGGGTGGCGATCCTGCGGAAGGGACAGATCGTGGTCACGGGCACGGTGCCGGCGCTGACCCACGCCAAGGCGAGCTGGATCGTGGCCTTCGACGGCGCCCCGCCGCCGGCGCTCGTTCCCGCCGGCGCACGGCTCGAGCCCCTCGCCGAAGGCGGCCGTTTCCGCCTCGCCATCGACGGGGACGGCGACGCGGCCCTCGCCACGCTCGACCGCTTCCTCGGCGCGGCGGCCGCGGCGGGCTCCAGGCTCCGGCACCTCGAGCGCGAGCGCGGTTCGCTCGAGGAGCTTTATCTCGCGATCGCCGGCGGGGGCGCGGCGGCATGACCCCCCGCTTTGCCGCCGACGACCGGATCGAGGTCCGTCCCGGATTCCTGCGGGCGTTCGCGGCGATGTTCCGCGACACCTGGCGTGAGTTCCTCGACGCCAAGGTGCTGTGGCTCCTCCTCCTGGCGATCCTCCTCCTCTTCGGCACCGCGGTCAGCGGGAGGATCACGCCGCTCGGCGGCGGGAGGTCCTACGTCGATCTGGCGGCGCGGGCGATGGCCGCCGACCTCCGGGGCTTCGACCTGGTCAACCAGCCGGTCAGCGACGTGGCGGGCCGGCTCGAGGGGGCGGTGTGGACGGCGACCGCCGCCGAGCCGCTCGGGCCCGACCTGCCCACGACCCCCTGGAAGGTGACGCTCTCCCGCACCTTCGTGCCGGTGGCGGTGAAGCCCGCCACGCCCGAGGAGGTCCGGGAGCGATTCGGGAGGATCGCCGACGGCGAGCTGTGGCGGGCCGGCGAGGTGCGCGAGACCGGCTCCGACTGGGCGCGCGTGATCGGCTCGCAGACCTTCGAATTGGAGGCGGCACCGGGGCGTGACCTGCGACTCCTCTGGATGCACTCCTTCGGCCTCTTCGGCGATTCCATCCCGCTCACCGGGGAACGGGGAGCGCCTTTGGGACTCGAGGTGCTGATCCTCCAGAAGCTCCTCGCGACCGGCCTCGGGGGGACGATCCTCCTGCTCGTGTGCGTGGCGGTGACGGCGGCGTTCGTGCCGAACATGGTGCGGAAGGGAACGCTCGAGCTGCTGCTGGTGCGGCCGATCCCCCGCTGGCAGCTGCTCGTCTTCAAGTACGTCTCGGCGCTGGCCATCGTGGCCGGACTGCTGGGGATCCTCGTGGCGGCGGTGTGGCTGATCACCTGGATCCTCGCCGGCATCCGCACGCCGGGAATCCTCCTGGCGCTGCCGAGCCTGCTCGTGTTCTTCGCGCTGTTGTTGAGCGTGAGCGTGCTCGCCGGCACCGTCACCCGCAGCGTGACGTCGGCGTTGCTCGTGACGGTGGCCTACTGGGCGGTGCTGTTCACCGTCGGACAGCTCCACAACCAGGTCGTGGAGAGCCGGATCCGCGAGGAGATGGCCGGCAAGCCGCGTCCGATGCGCTTCGCCGACACCCTCCGCGGCCGCCCCCCGGAGCCGCAGGCCGCCCCCAAGCCGGGCACGACTCCACTCCACCGCACGACGCTCGGCCGGACGACGACCGCCGTCTACTCGCTCCTTCCGCACACCGAGGACCTCGACAACCTCGTCGACCGTCAGCTGATGCGCGACTACGCCGTGGCCGGCCCTTTCCGGGCGCTCATGGAGAGCGCCGAGTTCTCCTGGGGCACCGCGGCGGCCCTCACGCTCCTCCACACCGCCGCCTACCTGGCCATCGCCTGCGCCATCTTCTCGCGTCGCGATCCGTGAGCCCCGCCCCTCCTCCCGGGCTCCGCCCCACCATGGCCGCCCCCGCCCCGCTCCACACCCTCTCGGCGACGGAAATGGCGCGGCTGGTGCGCGAGGGGGCGGTGTCGAGCGCGGAGCTGGTCGATGGCACGCTCGAGCGGATCCGACGGCTCGACGGAACGCTGTCGTCGTTCGTCACGGTGTTCGACGACGCGGCCCGCGTCGCGCGGCGCAAGGACGGCGAGCGCCGCCGGGGCCGCCCCCTCCCCCCGTTCCACGGCGTGCCGATCGGCATCAAGGACCTGAACGTGGTCCGCTGCCGAGTCGCCCGCTTCGGCTCGCGCGGCATGCCGCGGCTGCCGCTCCCCGTCGACGACCTCGACGTGCGCGTCCTCAGGCGGGCGGGCTTCGTGATCGTCGGCAAGCTCGCCACGAGCGAGCTGGGGGCGCTGCCGGTGACCGAGCCCGACATCCATCCCCCCACGCGCAACCCCTGGGATCCGTCGCGCACCTCCGGCGGATCGAGCGGGGGCTCGGGGGCCGCGGTGGCGGCGGGGCTCCTTCCCGCGGCCCACGGCTCCGACGGCGCCGGGTCGATCCGCATCCCCTCGAGCTTCTGCGGCCTGGTCGGCCTCAAGCCGTCGCGGGGCCGGCTCCCCAACGCCTTCGGGTTTCCCGACCGGACGATCCTCTACACCTCCGGCCCCATGGCCCGCACCGTCTCCGACGCCGCGGCGCTGCTCGACGTCGCCGCCGGGATCGACACCGGCCGCACGCACTGGGCCCCTCCCCCGCAGCACGCCTTCGCCGAGCGGCCGCGTCGCACGAGGCCGATGCGCGTCAAGGTGGTGGAGACGTCGGGACTGGTGGCCACCGATCCGGAGGTCCTGGGGGCGCTGCGCCGCACGGCGCGGGCGCTCGAGCGCATGGGGCATGCCGTCGAGGAGGGGAGGCTCCCCGAGGGGACCGTGGAGGAGTTCCTGCCGATCTGGGCGAAGCTCGTGGGAGGGGTGCCGCTGATGAATTGGCGCCGCGCCCAGCCGCTCACCGGATGGCTCCACGCGCGGGCCATCGCCGACCGTCGGCGACGACTCGACGTCGACGCGCTGCAGGCACGGCTCGTCGACCGACTCGCTCCCGCCTACGGCACCGCCGATCTCTGGCTCACCCCCACCGTCGCCGTGCCGCCGCCCGAGGTGGGGGCGTGGAAGGGCTTCCCGGCCGAGGAGGCCTTCAGGGCTGCCGCGTCCCTCGCCGCCTTCACGGCGCCGGTCAACCTCGTCGGCCTGCCGGCGATCTCGGTGCCGGCGGGACTCACGACAGGCGGGCTCCCGATCGGCGTGCAGTTGGTCGGCGACATGTTCCGTGAGGACGACCTCCTCGCCGTGGCGTGGGATCTCGAGGAGGCCCTCCCCTGGAGAAGACTGGCTCCCGGTTACGGGGAAGGGCCCGCCTGAGCCCGGAGGCCGCCACGGCAGGGCCGGGACAGGTGGTCGGTTTCGCCGGAAGCGGGTATTTTGACCGACTCGATGGCCCCAGCTCCGGGAACCCGCCAGGATGGCGTTTCTCCGCCGCGACCCGATCGCGGCGGAACGGGGGCGGGGGGGATTCCACCGAACACGCGAGGGATCACGTGGCAGTTCGCAGGCGGGCCGCAGAGGCCGGACGGAACGGGGCGATTCGTGCGCGGAGCGCATGGCAGGGACCATTCCTCGCGGCGATGCTCGTCGCCTCGGCGACGGCGGCCGGCGCCGCGGGGCTCGCGCCGACCGAGCGCGTGCTGCCCGCCACGACGCGCGCCTGGGCCAGCGCCCCCGATTCCCCGGCGCTCCGCGCCCGCTTCGAGAAGTCCGCCCTCGGGCAGCTCCTCGACGAGCCGCTGATGCAGCGGTTCTACGACGCGCTCGAGGCCCAGCGATCGAACGTCGCCGGGGACCGGATGGGATTCGGCATCACGCCGAAGGAACTGGAGAAGATCACCGGCGGCGAGACGGCGCTGGCGGCGGTGGAACAGTCGGACGGCACCCTGGCCGGCCTCCTTCTCATCGACACCCAAGGGCACGACGACGCGATCCCCGCGACGCTCGAGACCGTCTTCGCCCGCCTCACCGAGAAGGGGGCCAAGCGCCTCGCCGCGCCCGACCGGATCACCGCCTTCGAACTGCCCCCCCTCGAGCCGCGGTCCGGCGACGCGACGGCCGACCCAGCCCGTCCCCGCCGGCTGGCTTACGCCGCCGCCCCCGGAGCGCTCGTCGTCGGCACGTCGCCGGAGATCGTCGCAGCCACCCTTCCCGCGCTCGCCGCCGGCCGGGACGACAGCCTCGAGTCGCTCGAGGCCTTCCGCGTGATCATGGCGAAGACGGGCGAAGCGGTGCCGGCAGGCGCCCCGACAGGCCGCTGGTTCGTCGATCCGCTCGCCTATGCGGCGGCGCAGCAACGGAACCGGCCGGCACCCAAGAAGCCGACCAAGCGCAAACCGACCGACTACGTGGAGATGGCCCGCCGCAACGGCTTCGACTGCCTCCGCGGCGCCGGCGGCGTGATCTTCTTCGGCGAGGGGAAGATCGACCTCCGCCACCAGTCGCTCGTCTACGCACCCCCCACCGCCAGCGGCGCGGAGCGCTATCAGAAGGCGGCCCGGATCCTCGAGTTCCCCAACGCCTCGTCGATCGCCCCGCCCCCCTGGGTGCCGGCCAGCGCCGCCAACTGGCTCGGCCTCCGCTGGGATCTCCCCAAGGTCTTCCGGGCGCTCGAGCCGTTGGTCGACGACATCGTCGGCGAGGCCGGGGTGTTCGACGACGTGATCTCGAGCCTCAAGGAGGATCCGGACGGCCCGCAGATCGACGTCGAGAACGACCTCATCCGCCACCTCGCCGGCTCGCTCACCGTCGCCGGCGACCACGTGCTCCCCTTCGGCCCCGACTGCGAGCGGATGCTGATCGCCCTGGAGGCCAGCGATCCGGAGACGGTGGCGGCGACGATCGCCAAGAGCATGGCCACCGAGGCCAACACCAAGAAGATCGACTACGGCGGCCATGTCATCTGGGAGACGATCCCCGACGACGAGGGCCGTGCCCGACGCTCCACCCGCGTCCGCACCGCCGACGAGGACGACGACGAACGGCCGCGCGGCACGCTCGGCGGAGAGCCCGACACCGCCGCCTTCCCCAACGGCGCCGTCGCCGTCGCCCACGGTCACGTCCTCGTCGCCAGCCACCGCGACATCCTCGAGAAGGTGCTCGACGGCAAGTCGCCCCCCTTCGAGAGCGAGCCCGACTACCGGGCGAGCGTCGAGGAGCTGAAGGCGATCCTGCCGGGGGACGCGGCGCTGCGCACCTTCGCCCGGACCGCGTCGATGATCCAGCCGACCTACGAGCTCCTCCGGGCCGGCAAGGGCCCGGAGAACAAGAGCCTCACCGGCCGGATGGTGAGCGCCCTGATCGACGCCCGCGAGCATCCCGGCGCCGGGTTCGGCAAGAAGCCCTCCACGCCGCGGAAGCCGCGCATCGACGGCACGACGCTGCCGGAGTTCGCCAAGATCGCCCGCTACTTCGGCACCGCGGGAATGACGATGCAGACGGTGCCGGAGGGATTCCTGTTCGCGGGAGCCTCGCTGTGGGACTCCCAGGCCGGCGCCCCTCCGACCGCCACGGCGGCCGACGAAGCGAAGCCCGCCGACGCCGAGCCGACCACGGCGGCGTCCGAGCCGGCGGCGGCGGAACCGGCCGACGCCGAGCCCGCCGCCGCGGGGCGCTGACCGCCGGCCCCCTCCGGAGCCTCCGCCTGGCATGCACGCCGCCGACGTGATCGTCCTCGGTGTGGGCGGCATGGGCGCGAGCGCCTGTGCGGCGCTCGCCGCGCGCGGGGCGCGCGTCGTCGGCCTCGATCGCTTCCCTCCGGCCCACGACCGCGGAAGCTCGCACGGTGCCACGCGGCTGATCCGCCAGGCCTATTTCGAGCACCCCGACTACGTGCCGCTGCTCCTCGACGCCTACGCCCTCTGGCAGGCGCTCGAGGAGGCGTCGGGGAGGCGGCTGTTGATGCGTTCGGGCCTGCTGCTCGCCGGCCGGCCCGACTCGGAAGCCGTGGCCGGTGCGCGGCTCGCCGCGCGGCTCCACGCGCTTCCGCTGGAGACGCTCGCGCCCTCCGAGGCGGCACGCCGCTTCCCGATCTTTCGACTCGCCGACGACGAGATCGCCCTCTTCGAACCGGCCGCGGGCCATCTGCTGGTCGAGGAGTGCGTGCGCGCCTTCGCCGCCGCGGCGCTGCGGCATGGCGCTCGCCTCGAGTCCGGAGTGACGGTGACAGGCTGGCGCGAGGAGGGGGCGGGGATCGCCGTCGATACCGAGCGGGGCACCTACCGGGCCGATCGTCTCGTGATCACTCCCGGCGCCTGGGCCCCCGATCTGCTCTCCCTGCCCGGCATGCCCTTCACCGTGCTGCGGAAGTCGCTCTTCTGGTTCCGGGCCGACGCGTCCCGCGCCGCCGACTTCGCGGCCGGTAGCCTCCCCTGCTTCGCCTTCGACTCTCCCGCGGGCTTCTACTACGGCTTTCCCGACGTCGATGGCACGGGGGTGAAGATGGCCGAGCACACCGGCGGCACGCCGGTCGCCGATCCGCTCTCCCTTTCCCGTCTTCTCGACGAGGCGGAACTGTCGCGGGTGGCCGCCGTGGCCCGCGACCGGCTCCCCGCGCTCGGCACGACGCTCGCCGCCCATGCCGCCTGCATGTACACGATGACCCCCGACGCCCACTTCTGCCTCGGGCTCCTGCCCGGCCACCCGCGCGTCGCCGTCGCCGCCGGGTTCTCCGGCCACGGCTTCAAGTTCGCGAGCGTGATCGGCGCGATTCTCGCCGACCTGGCCCTCGACGGCACCACGCCGCGGCCGATCGCGTTCCTCGCCCCCGACCGCTTCGCCCGCGGCGGGTGAATCCCGGGCATCGAAGGCCCCGCTGCGGCCCTGTCGGGGGCGAGCGGCGGCAGCGTATCATCGGCGCCAGACCCTTTTCTCCCGGAGACCCTCGCCCGTGATCCTCCGCAGCCTCGTCGCCTGGCTCCTCCTCGCCGCCGTCCCGCTCGCCGCCGAGCCGGTCCGTGACCACGCGATCGGCGTCGACGACTACTTCTCCCTCGCCACGATCCTGCAGCTGGCCGTCTCGCCCGACGGCACGCGGATCGCGTACGTGGAGCAGCGCTGGGAGGGGGACGCCGAGACGCGGAACGCCGACCTGTGGGTGGTCGACGTGGCCACCAAGAGCCGACGCCGCCTCACCTTCGACAAGGCCGAGGAGGCGAACCCGCAGTGGACCCCCGACGGCCGGCTCTGCTTCACCGCCAACGTCCGCCGCCCCGGCGACGACGCCCCGCCCCACGACGGCAAGACGCAGGTCTGGCGAATCGCCCCCGACGGCTCGGGACTCGAGGCCCTCTCGCGCGTCAAGGAAGGGATCGGGCGGTACGAGCTCTCCGCCGACGGCAAGGCGCTCTACTACACGATCGTCACCGAGGGAACCGACGAGGAGTGGAAAGACCTCCGCGCGCGCTACAAGGACCTCGACTACGGCCACGGGGTGACGAAGTTCACGCAGGTGTGGCGGCTCGACCTGGAGAGCTGGCGGGCCGAGAAGCTCGTCGACGAAAGGCGCGTCATCGCCGCGATGCGCGTCTCGCCGGACCAGTCGAAGATCGCCATGGTGACGACCCCCGACGACGAGCTGCTCCACCTCGAGGGCTGGTCGCGCGTCGACGTGTGGGACGCCGCCACGCGGAAGGTGGAGACGGTCACCCCCGAGGGCTGGCGCGAGGGCCACGGCTCCCCCTACGGCTGGATCGACGGCCCCGCCTGGTCGGCCGACGGGGCCCTCGCGTTCGCCGTCGAGTTCGACGGCCATCCCTGCCGGATCTACGCCTGCGAGTGGAACGGCGCCGCGCACCGCACCTGGGAGCTGCGCCGACCCGAGGGGGTGAGCGTGACGGGGCCCACGCTTGCCTGGCGGGGAAAGTCGCGCGAGCTCTGCTTCCTCGGCGAGTCGCGGGCCCGGGCCCGTGTCCACTCGATCGCGGAGGTCCGCGGCGGCGGCCAGGGAGCCGACCGCGTCCTCACGCCGGGCGACCATGCGGTGTCGGCGTTCCACGCGCCCGCGTCGGGGGCTCCCCTCGGCGTCGTCGACTCCACCGTCACCGATCCACCGGACGTCTACCTGGCCCGCGAGGGCGGCGCGCTCGAGCGGATCACGAAGGTCAACCCACAGGTCGACTCCTGGAAGCTCCCGAGGATCTCGCTCGTCCAGTGGAAGGCCCCCGACGGCCGCGAGGTGGAGGGGGTGCTCGAGCTGCCCCCCGACGCCGAGCCGGGCAAGCCGCTGCCGATGGTGGTGGAGATCCACGGCGGCCCCACCGCCTCGTCGCTGTTGCAATTGCAGTACTGGATCTACGGCCGCGTCCTCCTCCCCGCCAAGGGTTACGCGGTCCTCTCCCCCAATTACCGCGGCTCCACCGGGTATGGCGACGCGTTTCTCGAGGAGCTCCTCGGACGGGAGAACGACGTCGAGGTGGACGACATCCTCTCGGGGGTGGATTCGATGGTGGCCCGCGGCATCGCCGACCCCGACCGGCTCGGCGTGATGGGCTGGAGCAACGGCGGCTACCTCACCAACTGCCTCGTCGCCAGGACCGGCCGCTTCAAGGCCGCCAGCAGCGGCGCGGGGGTGGTGGACCAGGTCATCCAGTGGGGCACGGAGGACACCCCGGGCCACGTCGTGAACTTCATGGGGGGCCGGCTTCCCTGGGCCGAGCCCGACGCCTACCGGGCGGCTTCGCCGATGTACGCCCTCGACCGGGTGACGACGCCGACGCTCCTCCACGTCGGCGAGCTCGACGCCCGCGTGCCCGCCGCCCACGCCCGCGCGATGTACCGGGCGCTCAAGACCTACCTCGGCGTGCCGACGGAACTGGTGGTCTATCCCGGCGCCGGCCACGGCCTGGTGAAGCAGAAGCACCGCCGCGCGAAGATGGAGTGGGACCTCGCCTGGTTCGAGAAGTACCTCGGCGGCGCGACCGGCCCGAAGCCGGCGGCGGCGAAGTGACTGGCCGCCTCACCGACGGCTCGGTCATTTCGTCTCGCGAACCAGGTCCAGGACGATCGGCTGTGGCAGTTCGAGGGTGACCCGCATCCGGTCGGGCCCGGTCCATTCGTGGCGGATCGCGAGATCGAAGCGGTTCCCGTCGGCGCCGGTGATCCGCAGACGCACCGTCGCCGCGCCGTCGTCACCGACCGCCCAGCGGCCGGCGTGCGTCCCACCGCGCGCGTCGCCCCCCACGTGGAAGACCTGCCCGTCGGACGCATCCACCCCCATGATCGACACCGAGGGATTGTCGCCGCCGGAGTTGGCCACCTCGAGAACGCGATCGGGGATCTTCCAGGCGTAGGTCGTGCGCACGTCCCGACCGCCGGTGCGCTCGTCGACCCAGGTGCCGACGAGATCCTTCCAGCCCGATGCGGCCAGGATCGCCGCGAGGCTCTTCCCTTTGTTCGGGAACGGCTCCTCGCGATCGACGTTCACGAAGAAGAGGAAGTCGTTGCTGACCAGCCCCCCCGGATTCTGCACCTGGAGGAGGTGCATGCCGTCGGCCGGTGTGCCGGCGAGTTCGACGACGACCGTGTCGCCGTCGACGCGCACGCTCCCCTCCACACGCCGACCGTCGACGAGCGGAGCGGCCCCGGCGGCGACGTGGTGGCCGCTCATCGTGAGGAGGCGCTCGCCCGTCGCGAGCCGGGGGAACGCCTGCCGGCCGCGCTGGGCCTGGATCTCCCCCTCCGTCCAGATCGCCGGCTGCGGCGCGGACGCGCCGGGCCCGCCGCGCGCCGTGAATGTGACGGCGAGCCGGCCCCCTTCCGCCGCGGCGAGGATCGCGTCGCGCGAGAGCCTGCCCGCCCCCTCCACTTCGTAGGCGACGTCGCCCGCGCTCGTCCGGATCGCCAGGCGCGACTCGCGCGGGCCCTCGTCGCTTTCGAGAGTCCCCTCGCCGCGAACCTCGACCGAGCCGTCGGCCACGGCCGCCTCGAGGGCCGAAAGCAGGTCGCGCGTCGTGCGGTCGGAGGCGGTCGTACGGTCGAGCGTCACCTGCCGGCCGAAGGCGCCGGCGAATCCGGTGCTCGCCTCGAGGACCATGTCCCACACCGGGTCGAACCGCTCCCGGCCCGCCCACGACATCCGCCACACGTCGCGCTCCGGCGTGCCACGCCGGGCCATGTCGCGGTAGAAGTCGAAGTCGACGATGTTGAGCCTCCCCTGCGGGAGGATCAGCCAGCGGTCCTGCGCACCGCGCCACGTCGGCGCGTCCATGCCGGTGCCGGGGGTGTTGGTGCTCACCAGGTGCGGCAGGCGGTGGCAGTCGCCGCAGACGTTCGGCTCCGGCTTCGACGGATCCAGATCGCCGTCGACGTGGAACAGCCGCATGCCGGCGCGGGCCCGATCGGTGGCGACGTTGGTCGCCGGCCGTGCCGGGGCCGGGGGATAGGGGATGTCGAGGAGGAACTCGGCGAGCGCCTCGCGCTCGGCGGCGGAGAGCCCCCCCTCCTTTCCCTCGTCGTTGAGAGTGCCATCCCCGGCGAGGCGCATCGTGCCGGCGAGGCCGCCGTCGACGAGGTGCCGTGTCGTGGAACGGGGGTCGGAGGGATCGGCGTTCGCGGCGACCGGGGTGTGGATGCTCGCCGAGTTGATGCCCCCCCAGGGGTCGCCCGGGATGCCGTCCCAGTGGAAGGGGGCGGTGTCGCGCAGGCCCCGGCAGGGCATCGTCGACCGGGGCATGATCTGGTCGCCGCCGGAGACGACCG
>CAWUOA010000048.1:0-14730 GCA_963923225.1 uncultured Planctomycetaceae bacterium | reverse complement strand
GGTGGTGGTCCGCCGGGTGGTCCCGGCGGCGGGCGCGGGCCCGGGGGTCCCGGGCATGGCGGCCCCGATCTCGATCCGCTCGTCGGACTCGACGACGGCGGCAAGCCGCTGCGCAGCGGACTGCTCGGCGTGCCGGGCCTCCGCGACGCCTACCTCGACCATGTCCGGACCATCGCCCGCGACCAGCTCGCGTGGGAAGCGATCGGCCCGGTGGTCGCCCGCTGCCGGGCGCTGATCCGCGACGCGGTCCACGAGGACACGCGCAAGCTCGCCACGAACGAGGCCTTCGACGCCGCGACCTCGCCCGACGGTGGGCCGGGGAGCCTGCGCGATTTCCTCGAGAAGCGGCGGACCTTCCTCCTGGAGTACGATCCGGCGAAGGCGGGGCACTGACGGCACCGCACCCGCCCCGCCGCACGCCACACCCAGGATCGCCCCATGCCCGATTGGTTCGCCGCAGCCTTCCCCAGCGACGAGGAACTCCACTGGGAGAACATCCTCATCCGCCTCCTGGCGGCACTGGTGATGGGGGGCCTGGTCACCGTCGTCTACCGCGCCACGCGCAAGCGGCATCTCGCGTCGGGTGATCTCTCGCAGACCCTCGTCCTGCTGGCGGTGGTGATCGCGATGATCACCCTCGCCATCGGCAACAACGCCGCCCGCGCCTTCAGCCTCGTCGGGGCGCTTGCGATCGTGCGTTTCCGCAGCGTCGTCGAGGATCCCCGCGACACGGCGTTCGTGATCCTCGCGGTGGCGGTGGGGCTCGCGGTGGGGGCGGGATTCATCTGGGTCCCGCTGGCGGGCCTGCCGATCGCCGGTCTCGTCGCCTGGGTCTTCTCCGTTGCCGATTCCCGCGCCCACTCCTCCGCCCCGCCCTGCCGGGTGACGCTGCGCACCGAGCCCTCCTGCCCCCCCCACGCGGCCGCCGAGGCGCTCGCACGCCACCTCGACGACATCCGGCCGCGCCGGGTCGAGACGGTGAAGAAGGGAACGCTGGTGGAGCAGGCATGGACCGGAAGGCTGCGGGCCGGCAGCGACGCCCAGGCCCTCGTCGGGGCGCTGCAGGCGCTGCCCGGATTCGTCGGCACGGAAGTCGTCTTCCCGGACTGACCCCCTCCACGGGTATCCTCCCCGCCATGGCCCGGACCGGCGTCCGCGCCCGGCGAGCGAGGAACATCCATGAGACGCATCGTGATCGTGGGGGGAGTGGCGGGCGGGGCTTCGGCGGCGGCGCGGGCCAGACGGCTCGACGAGCGGGCGCGGATCGTCGTCTTCGAGCGCGGCCCCGACGTGTCGTTCGCCAACTGCGGCCTCCCCTATTACGTCGGCGGCGTGATCGCCCCGCGCGAGAAGCTCCTCGTGTCCACCGCCGAGAGGCTCCGCGACCGCTTCGCCATCGACGTCCGCACCCGCTGCGAGGTGGTGGCCATCGACCGGGCGGCGAAGCGGGTGCGTTTCCGGACCGCCGACGGCACCGAGGGGGAGGAGCCCTACGACGCGCTCGTCCTCTCCCCCGGCGCCGCGCCGCTGCGGCCGCCGCTGCCGGGGATCGACGACCCCCGGGTGATGGTCCTCCGCAACCTCGCCGACGTCGATCGGATCAAGGCCGCCGTGGACGGCGGCGTCCACCGGGCGGTGGTCGTCGGCGCGGGGTTCATCGGCCTGGAGCTGGTGGAGAACCTCGTCCACCGCGGCGTGGCGACGACGCTCGTCGAACTCCAGGACCAGGTTCTCCCCCCCTTCGACCGCGAATTGACGACGCCGCTGGTCGCGGCGGTGCGGGCCGCGGGGGTCGAGGTCCTCCTCGGCGAGTCGGCCGAGGCGTTCGAGAGCGGCGGCGACGGCCTCACGGTGCGGCTGAAGTCCGGAAGGAAGCTGCCGGCCGACGTCGTCGTCCTCGGGATCGGCGTCCGGCCCGAGAACGCGCTCGCGGTGGCCGCAGGCCTCGAGGTCGGCCCGCGCGGGGGCATCCGCGTCGACGCGGCGATGCGCACCAGCGACCCGTCGATCCTCGCCTGCGGTGACTGCGTGGAGACGACGGACGCCGTCTTCGGCGCCCCGACCCAGGTGCCGCTGGCCGGCCCGGCCAACCGCCAGGGGCGGATCGCCGCCGACACCGCCTGCGGCCGCGGCAGCGCGTACCGCGGCACGCAGGGCACCGCGATCGTCGGCGCGTTCGGGAAGACGCTCGCCATGACCGGCGCCACCGAGAAAGCGCTCGGACGCTGCGGCATCCCGTTCGCCAGGGCCTGGGTCCATCCAGCCCACCATGCGACGTACTACCCCGGCGCCGAGCCGATGTCGCTCAAGCTGCTCTTCGCTCCCGAAGGGGGCCGGGTGCTCGGCGCGCAGGCCGTCGGCGGCGCCGGGGTCGACAAACGGATCGACGTCCTCGCGATGGCGATCCAGGCGGGGATGAACGTCCAGGACCTCGAGCAGGCGGAGCTCTGCTACGCGCCGCAGTACGGCTCGGCCAAGGATCCGGTGAACATGGTCGGCTTCGTGGCCGCCGGCCTGTTGCGGGGCGACCATCCGCAGGTCGGCGTCGACGCACTCGGCGGGGAGGGCCCGGCGCCGCTGGTCCTCGACGTGCGCACGGCGCAGGAGCACGCCAAGGGGGCGATCCCGGGGGCGGTGAACGTGCCGGTCGACGAACTGCGGGCCCGGCTCGGCGAGCTGCCGCGCGACCGGCCGATCGTCACCTACTGTCAGGTGGGGATGCGCGGCTACCTGGCGACGCGGATCCTGCTCCAGTCGGGATTCCCCGCCACCTCGAATCTGGGCGGCGGCTACACCACCTGGCGGCTCCATCACCCGGAGGCATGACTCCCGGGCGAAGGGGGCTCACACCCCCTCGATCTCCGCGATCGGCCGCCCACCCGAGACGAGCGCGAGCGGCCGGTCGAGCGGATCTCGGAACTCGCGGTCGGGCGGGAGGCCGAGGAGCTGGAAGATCGTCGCCGCGAGGTCGGGGGGCCGCACGGGCCGATCCGCCGGCAGCGCGCCGCGCGCGTCGCTCGCGCCGATCACCGCGCCCCCCGGCACGCCGGCGCCGGCCAGCGCCACCGAGAACACGCTCCCCCAGTGGTCGCGGCCACCGGCGGGATTGATCGTCGGCGTGCGGCCGAACTCCCCCATCACCACCACGAGCGTGGTGTCGAGGAGGCCGCGCTCGGCGAGATCGTCGAGGAGCGCCGGCAAGGCGGTGTCGAGCTGCGGGCAGAGGACGTTCTTCACCCGCCCCGCGTTGTCCTGGTGGGTGTCCCAGAGGGGATTGCCAGCGCCGGTGTCTCCCGGTTCGCGCGGCCAGTTGACCTGCACGAGGCGCACCCCCGCCTCGACGAGACGGCGCGCCAGAAGCACGCTCTGGCCGAACTTCCCCCGGCCGTAGCGGTCGCGCGAGGCCGCCGGCTCGCGTTCGATCTCGAGGGCCTCGCGCGTGGCGCCGGCGCGGAGCAGATCGAAGGCCTCGGCCTGGAAGCGGTCGAGCTCGGCCATCGGCTGGCTGTGGAGCCGGCGCGAGAGGCCGCCGTCGATCCGATCGAGGAGACCGCGCCGCTCCTCGAGCCGCGCGGCGGCGACACCGTCGGCGGAAAGGAGGCCCTCGATCTCGAGGCGCTCCTGCGAGGGATCGCAGCGGATGAAGTGGGGATGCCAGGCGGCGCCCATGAAGCCGCCGTTTTGCCCCGGCCAGGGGATCGCCGGATTGTTGAAGATCGGCTCGGGGAGGACGACCGCGTCGAGCGGCGACCGCTCCGCCGGCCGCAGTGCCCCCACCGCCGCGGCCATGCTCGGCCAGTCCTGCGGACCGGGGGGTACGCTCTCGGCGATGCTCGTCGGCTCGTGGCCGGTGAGCATGAAGCAGCCGCTGGTGGAGTGGGAATGGATCCCGGTGGTCATCGAGCGGATGACGCACATCCGGTGCGCCTGCGCGGCGGTGCGCGGGAGCAGTTCGCTGAACTGCACCCCCGGGACGCTCGTGGCGATGGGGAGGAACGGCCCGCGGATCTCCACCGGCGCCGCCGGCTTGGGGTCGAACGTCTCGTGCTGCGGCGGCCCCCCCGAGAGGAAGAGGACGATGCAGGCGTCGGCCCGGGGTCGGGGGGCGCCGCTCGCGGCCCCGGCCCTGGCCGCGGAGAGGCTGGGCAGCGTGAGGCCGAGGGACGCAAGCGCGCCCGCCTGGAGGACGCGGCGCCGTGAAGGGTGGACGATCGAACGGATCGAATGTCGTCCGGCCATGTCGATCCCCGTCCCGC
Organism: uncultured Planctomycetaceae bacterium; assembly: GCA_963923225.1. Classification (GTDB taxonomy): domain Bacteria; phylum Planctomycetota; class Planctomycetia; order Pirellulales; family UBA1268; genus QWOP01. Next base: position 10,474 of record CAWUOA010000048.1, on the reverse strand, counting down.
GGAACACCGGGGCTGGGTGGATCCTCCCGGAGTGTCCTAGAGTGTACGTCCCCTCTCCCCGCGGCCCAATTCGTCTCGGGGGCCTCCGTCGCCCGCCGCGGCCCCCCTCCCCCACGGATCCGACCCATGCGCCCCGGTGCGTCCCCTGCCCCGCACGCCGCGATCGCCCCTCCGCTGCTGGTCGCCGCGATCCGCGGGAAAAACGAAGAGTCGACCCACCTCGTCCACGCGGTGGTCGCGCGGGACGACGGCAGCCTCGTCGCGGCCTACGGCGATCCGGCACGGAAGACCTTCCCGCGGTCGGCGGTGAAGTCGATCCAGGCGCTCGTCCTCGTGGAGAGCGGCGCGGCCGACGCCTTCGGCTTCACGCCGGCCGAATTGGCGCTCGCGTGCAGTTCGCACTGCGGCTCGCCACTCCATGCCGACACCGCGCGCGGCATGCTCGCCAAGGCCGGCCTCGATCCGGCCGCGCTCGAGTGCGGCGCCCACTGGCCCTCCGACGACGCCTGCGCGCGGGCCCTGGCCCGCACCGCCGAGCCCACGGCGCTGCACAACAACTGCTCGGGCAAGCATGCCGGCTTCCTCGCCGCCGCCCGCCATCTGGGGATTCCGACCGCCGGCTACGTGGCCACCGATCATCCACTGCAGGCGCGCGTCACCGCCGCCCTCGCCGAGGTGACCGGCGTGCGATTCTCGGCCGCCGACCGTGGCACCGACGGTTGCTCGATCCCCACCTGGCGCATTCCCCTTTCCAATCTCGCCACGGCCTTCGCCCGGATCGGCACCGGCCGCGGGCTCCCCGCCGGGCGGGGCGAGACTTTCGCACGCCTGCGCGCCGCGGTGGCCGCCAATCCCCTGCTCCTGGCGGGAGAGGGACGCTTCGACACCCGCGTGACGGAAGCCTGCGGGCCGAGGGTGTTCGTGAAGTCTGGGGCCGAGGGGGTGGTTTGCGCGAGCGTGCCGGCCGCAGGGATCGGCATCGCCCTCAAAGCCGAGGACGGCGCCCTGCGGGCGGCCGAGGTGGCGATGGCGGAGATGCTCTTGCGTCACCTTCCCGCCCCGACGCCCGAAGAGCGGGCGCTCCTCTGCGACCTCCACGCCCCTTCCTTGAAGAACTGGAACGGGACCCAGGTCGGCTTTCTCGCGATGCGGGTCACGGGGCCGGCCTGACCGGCGTCCGCGCGAGTCAAGTCGTTGGCTCGGCACGACTTCCGGAGGCTCACCGACCGGGATGTCGAGGCCTCCGCAGGGTGACCTACAATTGGAGAGCGCCGCGCGCCGCATCTCACCTGCCGGTCCACCATGCGCCACACCATGTCTTCCACCCGCCGCGACCGCTCCCGCCGCTGGGCGCCGTCGCGACTGGCGATCGCGCTCCTCGGGGCCCTCGCCACACTTCCGGCCGGCGCGGCCGTGACCCCGGAGCAGGAGAAGTTCTTCGAGGAGAAGGTGCGGCCGCTGCTGGTGACCCGCTGCCAGGGCTGCCACGGCCCCCGTGTCGCGGAGGGGGGCCTGCGACTCGACCACCTCCCCGGCACCCTCAAAGGGGGCGACTCCGGGCCGGTGCTCGTGCCGGGGGACGCCGCCGCGAGCCGCCTGATCGGGGCGGTGAAACGCTCGGCCGAGCCGGCGATGCCCCCCGACGAGCCGCTCCCGGCGGAGGAGATCGCCATCCTCGAACAATGGATCGGCGCCGGAGCACCCTGGAGCGGTGCGGGGGCCGAGGGCCCCGCCGTGGCGACCGATTCCATGCCCACCGACCCGGCCGCCGCGGTCGAATGGGCGAAGACGCGGCACTGGGCCTTCCAGCCGATCCTCCGGCACGATCCGCCGCCGCTCCCCCCGGGCCTCGACCCGGCCCGCGCCGCGGAATGGACCGGCGTCATCGACCGCTTCCTCGCCGAGAACATCGTCGCGGCAGGCCTGCAGCCCTCGGGCCCCGCCGCGCCGCGCGATCTCGTCCGCCGGCTGTGGTTCGATCTGGTCGGCCTGCCCCCTCCCGCGGCGCGCGTCGACGCCTTCGCCGCCGATCCCTCCGAGGCGGCCTACAGGGCGCTCGTCGAGGAACTGCTCGCGTCGCCCGAGCACGCAGAACACTGGGCGCGGCACTGGCTCGATCTCGCCCGCTACGCCGACACGATGGGCTACGCCTTCGACCGGCAGGATCCTCGCTATCCCTTCGCCTGGACCTACCGCGACTGGGTCGTGGGGGCACTCGCCGCCGACATGCCCTACGACCGCTTCGTGACGCTCCAATTGGCCGCCGACCGGATCGATCCGCCGGTCGCGAAGGGGGATCTGGCGGCTTTGGGGTTCCTCACGGTGGGGCGGACCTTCCTCGGCAACCAGCACGACATCATCGACGACCGGATCGATCTGGTGACGCGCGGCCTCCTCGGCCTCACCGCCGCCTGCGGCCGCTGCCACGACCACAAGTACGAGCCTGTCAGCGCCGCCGACTACTACGGCCTCTACGGGATCTTCGCCTCGAGCCACGTGCCGGGGGAACTGCCGGTGATCGGCGAGGCCCCTCCAGGCCCAGAGGCCGATGCCTTCGCCACCAAGCTCGTGGAGCTCAAGGCGGCGATCCCCGCGCACGAGAAGGCCGTGCGGGAGCGGGGCACGCGTGCGGCGATCGCCCACGCCGCCGACTACCTCCTCGAGTCGGCCCGGCCGACGCCGCGGAAGGCCGACGGCCGGCCGCCGCGTCTCGCCGACGACTACGACATGCTCCAGGTCCTCATCGACCGCACGCGTCACTCCTTCGACACCGCGGGCCCTGCCCATCCGGTGCTCGGCGCCTTCGCGAGCCTGCGCGGGAAGCCCGACGAGGAGATCCCCGCGGCGGTCGCCGCGCTGTTGTCGGCCTGGGGCGACGCTCCGGCGCCGGAGGTGGTCAATCCGCTTTTGGCCCTCGAACTGCGCTCGCCGGTCCCGACGACGCTCCGCGGCGTCGCCGAGGCCTACGGCCGGCTCTCCGCCCGCGTGGCACCGGAATGGGCGGGCGGCCCCGCCCCCTCGCCCGACGATCCGCCGGAGCTCGTCGCGCTGCGGGCGAGCCTCGGCGCCGACGGAACGTTCCTCGTCGTCCTCCCCAACGAGTCGATGAAGCTGGCGACGATCGAAGAGGGGAACGAGGCGCGGCGCCTGAAGATGGAGATCACCAAACACGAGGCCGACTCCCCCGGCGCCCCTCCCCAGGCGATGGTCCTCTTCGACAACGCCTCCCCCACCGACGCCCACGTGCTCGTCCGCGGCAACCCGGGCCGCCCCGGCGAGAAGGTGGAGCGCCGGCTGCCGAAGATCCTCGGAGGGGGCCCGGCGGCGCGCGATTCCAGCGGCCGCCTCGACCTCGCCCGTGGCATCGTCGATCCCGCCGGCACCCTCGGCCCGCGGCTGATCGTCAACTGGACCTGGGCCCACCACTTCGGCCGGGGGCTGGCCGATCCGGTGGGCGACCTCGGCCTCCGCGGCGAGGCGCCGAGCCACCCCGCGCTCCTCGACGATCTCGCCCGCCGCTTCGTCGACGAAGGGAAGTGGAGCCTGCGCTGGCTGCATCGCGAGATCGTCTCGAGCCGGGCCTGGCGGCAGTCGGCCGCGGCGACGCCGGACCGGGTGGCGATCGACCCTGACAACCGGCTCCTCTCGCACGCCAACCGGCGGCGCCTCGGCTGGGAGGCCTGGCGTGACTCCCTCGTCGGCGCCGCCGGGCTCCTCGACACCTCCAAACGAGGCGGCCGCGGCATCGATCCCCTGTCGCGCGACGCGATGCATCGGCGCACGCTCTACACCCGCCTCGACCGGCAGGACGTGCCGGGCATCCTCCGCGTCTTCGACGTCGCCAACCCCGACGCCGCCACGCACGAGCGTGCCCGCACGAGCGTGCCGCAGCAGGGGCTCGCCGCGCTCAACTCGGGGCTCGTCGTCGAGGCGGCGCGGGCCGCCGCCGCGCGGTCGGCGAGGGAGGCGGGCGAGGGGGCCGACGAGGCCCGGCGCGTGGAGACGCTGTGGCGGGCCTGCTTCTCGCGGTCGCCCGACGACGTCGAGCGGGCCGCGGCGCGGGAGTTCCTCGCCGGCGCCGCCGGGCCGGCCGAGTTCGGCCCCTGGGAGCAACTCGCCCAGGCGCTCTTGGCCTCGGCCGAGTTCCAGTTCGTCGATTGAACCGCCGAGACACTTCCCGGATCCCCGCCCCATGACGCCCGCCGATCCTCCCCGCGTCTCGCGCCGCGACGCCCTCCTCCGCACCGGACTGGGGATGGGATGGCTCGGCGCCGCGAATCTCTTCGCGGCCGAGGCAGCCGGCGCCGCCCCGGCGGCGGGCCCCGATCGCCTCCCCCGGTCGCTCGCGCCGCGCGCTCCCCATTTTCCCGCCCGGGCCCGGGCGGTGATCCACCTCTTCGCCAACGGCGGCCCCAGCCACCTCGACACCTTCGACCGCAAGGTGGCCCTCGAGAAGTACGCCGGGCAGGAGGTCCCCGGGACGCTCCCCACCGAGCGTCGCACCGGCGCCGCCCTTCCTTCCCCCTTCCCCTTCCACCGCCACGGGGAGAGCGGCCTCGAGATCAGCGAGCTCTTCCCGTCGGTGGCCCGCCACGCCGACCGGCTCCTCGTCGTCCGCTCGATGCACGCCGACGTCCCCAACCACGAGCCGTCGCTGATGCTGATGAACTGCGGCGACGGTCGGCTCGTCCGTCCGGCGGCCGGTGCCTGGGTGACCTACGGCCTGGGCACCGAGAACCAGAACCTCCCCGGATTCGTCGCCATGTGCCCCGGCGGCTATCCGATCAAGGGGACGGAGAACTGGCGCAGCGCCTTCCTTCCCGGTGCGTACCAGGGAACCTACGTCGACACCGCCAAACAGCGCGTCGAGGAGCTCGTCGAGAACGTGCGCCATCCCTGGCTCGACCGCGACGCGCAGTCGCGGCAGGTGGCGCTCACCTCCGCGCTCGACCGGCGCCACCTGGGCGCCCGCCCCGCCGACCCGCAGCTCGAGGCGCGGCTGGCGTCGCTCGAGCTCGCCTGGCGGATGCAGGCGGAGGCGGCGGAGGCTTTCGACGTCACGCGCGAGCCGCAGCACGTGCGCGACCGCTACGGCGACGACGTCCAGGGGCGGCAGATGCTCGTCGCCCGGCGCCTCGTGGAGCGCGGCGTGAGGTACGTGCAGGTGTGGCACGGGGCGGGGCAGCCCTGGGACAGCCACGATGCGATTGCCAAGAATCACGGCCGGCTGGCGAAGGAGTGCGACCGGGCCATCGGCGCCCTCCTCGACGATCTGGTGGGCCTGGGGATGCTCGAGAGCACGCTCGTGCTGTGGGGAGGCGAGTTCGGCCGCACGCCCACCGTCGAGTTGCCGCAGCCGGGTACCGGGATCACCGAGATCTCCGGCCGCGATCACAACCACCACGGCTTCACGGTGTGGATGGCGGGAGGGGGCGTGAAGGGGGGCACCGTGTACGGGGCCACCGACGAGCTCGGCTTCAAGGCGGTGGAGAACCCCGTCCACGTCCACGACCTCCAGGCCACGCTCCTGCACTGCCTCGGCCTCGACCACACCCGCCTCACCTTCCGCCACAGCGGCCGCGACTACCGCCTCACCGACATCCACGGCCGCGTCATCGAGGACTGGCTGTCGTGAACGGCCGCCCCCCGCAGCCCGGCCGGGCTCGCGGCCGGCGTCCGCGCGCCCTTCCCCGGTGGTTCGTCGCGATGGCGCTTGTGAGCGTGGCCGTCGCGGCAGTCGAACGCTGCCGGATCCCCGACGCCGCCGGCCGCGAGACCTGGACGGTGCACGTCGTCCACGACGGCGACACCGTCACCTGCCACGACACGTCCGGCCGGGCCCACAAGATCCGCCTCCTCGGCATCGACGCCCCGGAGATCAAACAGCCCCACGGGACGCTGGCGCGCTCGGCGCTCGAGCGGAAGGTGGGACACCGGCGCGTGGCGGTGGAGTCGCGCGGCTACGACAAGCATGGCCGGCTCCTGGGGAAACTGTGGCTCGACGAGCGCGACGTGTGCCGGGAGATGGTGGCCGAGGGGCATGCCTGGGTGTTCGGCGGGATCGCCCCCGATCCGATCCTCGTCGAGGCGGAGTCGCTCGCCCGCCGGGAGCGGCGCGGGCTGTGGGCGGAGGCCGGGCCCGTGGAGCCTTCGCAGTGGCGGGCGGCCCATCCGCACAAGCCCTGAGACGTCCTTCCCGGGATCGGCACTTCCAGCCTTCCCTCCGGTGGTTTAGGTTGCCCTGATGCACACGAACCGCGAGATCGTCGTCACCGGCCTGGGGATCGTCAGCCCCGTGGGCATCGGCTGCGACCTCCTTCGCGAGGCGGTTCTCGCCGGCCGGTCGGGCATCCGCCCGCTCGAGCGCTTCGACTCGAGCTCCCTGAACGTCCCCTTCGGCGGCGAGATTCCCGACTTCGACCCGAAGCAGTGGGTCCGCCCGCGGAAGAGCCTCAAGGTGATGAGCCGGGACATCCAGCTCGGCTTCGCGGCGGCGGAACTGGCCATGGCCGACGCCGCCATCGCCCCGGGGACACTCGACCCGGACCGCTTCGGCGTGGTCGTCGGCGGCGACATGATCTACGCCGACCTCGAGGACCTCGAGCACACCTACCGCCGGGCGCTGGCCGGGGGGGAGTTCGACTTCCCCACGTGGGCCGAGGTGATCCACGAGGATCTCCACCCCCTCTGGCTCCTCAAGCACCTTCCCAACATGACCGCGTCCCACGTGGCCATCGCCCACGACGCCCGCGGCCCCAACAACACCCTCGTCCTCGGCGACGTCTCCGGGCTCCTGGCGATCGCGGAGGCGGCGAGCGTCATCCGGCGGGGCTGGGCCGACGTGATGCTCGCCGGGGGGACCGGCAACCGACTCCACCCCGCGGCGCTGGCGGCGCGCGGCGACGCCCTGCTCTCGCACCGCCGCGACGACTGCACGCGCGCCTCGCGACCCTTCGACGTCGATCGCGACGGCCTGGTCAACGGCGAGGGGGCGGGGATCGTGGTCCTCGAATCGCTCGACCACGCCCGGGCCCGCGGGGCCCGCGTCAGGGCGCGGCTCCTGGCGACGGCCAGCCGCTGCGAGCCCGCCACCGACGGCGCGACGCTCACTGGAAACGCCCTGCGCCGGGCCATCCGCGCGGTCCTCGACCGCACCGGCTGGGGCCCCGGATCGGTGGGCCACGTCAACGCCCACGGGCTCTCCACCCGCGAGATGGACCGCATCGAGGCGACCGCGATCGCCGCGGAACTGGGGGCCGTTCCCGTGACGGCGCCCAAGGGAGTCTTCGGACACCTCGGGGCGGGAGGGGGCGCGGTGGAACTGGCCGCGAGCGTCCTGGCCTTCGAGAGCGGTCTGGTGCCTCCCACGGCCAATCACGAAGCGACCGATCCCGACTGCCCGATCAACGTCGTCGCCGGCCAGCCGCTCGCGGGCCGGCCGGCCACGGCCATCAAGGTCAACCTCTGCTCCACCGGCCAAGCCGCCGCCGTGGCGATCGCCGCGGCCGACTGAGCGGCCGCGCCGACCCTTCCCGGGGGCGGCGGGCGGGGCTCGTCACCAGGAGCGGTTGTAGCCGAAGGAGAAGCCCTGGAAGAACACCTGGCCGCCCGGATCGATCTGGTTGTTCTTGATCTTGTTGACGTTGAACTGCCGCGAGGCGGTGGCCACGCCGGCGACCCAAAGGAAGTCGTAGCCGAGCTGGATCGAGGAGTTCGGGGTGAAGTTCCACCCGGCCATGAGCGTCAGGTCGCCGAGGAAGCCGGGGCCGATCTGCTGGCCCGCCATCTTCCACACCTCCGTCCCGGTGGGGAACGGCTGACGGTCGGGCCCGCCCGGGTACATCGGCTCCCCCTGCTTGGGAGTGGCGTTGGGAGACTGATAGCCGGTGTTGCGGGCGTTCATCTGCTGCTGGGTGCCGTCGAAGGCGATCGCCGGCGCGGCCCGGCCGCGGAGGCCCCAATAGAAGAACTCGCTGCGGCTGATCAGCTCGCCTCCCATGTTGAAACCCCACAGCCAGTTCTGCGTCTGGATGAGGTAGTCGCCGCCGAACGTCGAGAGCGGCTGGTCGAACGCACGTCCGCTGAATGAGAACGACTCGTTGAAGTTCGCGAGCCTCGTGCCGAAGAACAACGACGGCAGCCAGCCGCGCTCGGCATGACGCGCCCAGTCGCCGTTGGGCACCATCACCATCTGGTCGCGCCCCAGCCGGCGGTGGATCTTGTAGTTCACCTCCATGCTGTTGAAATTGGCGGTGTCGGTGGTGAGGAACTGCTGGGCTCCCGTGAAGCCGGGCGTGGCGTCGGACAGCGGCGTGACGAGGTAGGTCTGGTAGCTGCCGTTGATGACGGCGTTCCAGGCATCCTGCTGGTAGAAGGAGAGGCCACCGTAGTAGGTGAACTCGAGCGAACGGTCACGGTCGAGGTAGTCGCGGCCGAGGTACTCCCCGACCGTGATCCGGGCGGCGGGAGAGACGTTGTAGGGGAGCGCGTCGGTCGTCATCACGCCGTGCTGGTTCTTGAGGATCGCGGCGCGCTCGAGGGGGTTGAGCGTGAGGAGGTAGGAGTCGTACCCGAGGACGCGCCGGTACTGACGGCCGCGGCTCATGAAGAGGATCTCGGCCGAGCCGTAGTAGTCGCCGGTGCCGAACCAGCCGCCGGAGCTCGCCTCGTAGGGCATCTGTTCGGCCGGAAACTCGTCGAGCGGCTCGTCGCGGAGCGAGAGCGGCGACTCGATCACCTCGCGCGGCACGGCGCTTCCGTCGAAGGCTCCGCCGTCGAGGATCGAGACTCCGTCCTCCGCCGGGGGAGCGTCCTGGAGGGCGATCTCGGCGGGCAGGTCGGCGCCGGAGGGGTCGAGGCCGAGAAGCCCGTCCGACGGCGGCGTGGCGAGTCGCGGCGAATCCGCCGCCGCTCCGATCCGGGCACCGGCGAGAGCGGCCGCCAGGCAGCCGATCGCGAGCATCCGGGAGAGCATGGCTGGTTGTGCGTGCATCAACGCTGACCTCGGGAACGAGGGCGAAGGGCCGGACAGTCGACCCGATCGGATTCATTGATCGACACCGGCAGAGTCGCGTCCGCAGAAAAAACCGGCACAACCGACAGAATCCTGGCCATCCTGCCCAGACTCGCACCCTTGCCGCGGCGCCAGTCCCGTTTCAGGCCCCGCGCCACCGCTCCAAGCGCCCCAGGCGCCCTTCTTCACGGATCGCTCCAGCTTCGCCCTCACGCGGTTCGATTCGATTCCGGTCGCGGGCGCGGTGCGCCCCGGAGGTACCCATGGTCCCCAAACGCTCCCACCTGCTCCTCGCCGGGCTGCTGCTCTTCCTCGCCGGGGTGCAGTTCCGGATGGTGGAGTCGTTCACCCTGTCCGAGCGTTCGACACGGGTTCTGGCGGCGCAGCTGGGCGGGGGAAACGGCGCGGCCCAGACGCCCCAGGCGCTTTTCGGCGGCTCCCCTCCGCCGACGCGGACGATCCAGCCGCCGGCCTGGATCGGGCTGGCGCTGATGTCGGCCGGGTCGGTGATGACCCTCAAGAGCCTGTCGATGAAGGGCTGACGCGTAGCCTACGCCAGCACTTCGCGGATGACGTTCCCGTGGACGTCGGTGAGTCGCATGTCGCGGCCGCTGAAGCGGTAGGTGAGCCGGGTGTGGTCGATCCCCAGCAGCCACAGCATCGTGGCGTGCAGGTCGTGGATCTGGAACTTCTTCTCCACCACCCGGTAGCCGTAGTCGTCGGTGGCGCCGGTGACCGTGCCGCCGCGGACGCCGCCGCCGGCCATCCACATCGAGAAGGCCTGCGGGTTGTGGTCGCGGCCGTCGCCCCCTTGGGCGAACGGCGTCCGGCCGAACTCGCCGCTCCACACCACGAGGGTCGAATCGAGCATCCCGCGGCGGCGCAGGTCGCGGACGAGCGCCGCGATCGGCTGGTCGACGGCGCGGGCGTTGGCGGCGTGCCCCTCGCGGAGATTGCCGTGCTGGTCCCAGCGGTCGGTGCCCACCGACGTGCAGGTGAGCTCCACGAACCGCACCCCCCGCTCCACCATCCGCCGCGCCAGGAGGCACTCGGCGCCGAAGACGCGGGTCGGCGCGTACTCCGCCTCGAGGCCGTACTCGCGCTTCGTGGCCTCGGTCTCCCCGGAGAGGTCGAGGAGGTCGGGCACCGCGGTCTGCATCCGGTAGGCGAGCTCCTGATTGGCGATCGCGCTTTCGAGCGCATCGGGCACGGTACCGGTGCCCGCCTGCCGGGCCGCGAACGAGCGATCGAGGCCGCGGGCGAGATCGAGCTTCGCCATCTGGGCGTCGGCCGAGGCGTCGCGCCGGCCGACGTTGGCCAGTCCCGTCGCCGTCGGCTTGAAGACCGATCCCTGGAAGGTCGCCGGGAGGAAGCCGTTGGTGAAGTTGTCGAGGCCGCCCGGCGGAACGAGGCCGCCGTTCAAGACCACGTAGCCGGGGAGGTCGTCGTTCTCGCTCCCCA
>CAWUOA010000047.1:0-14875 GCA_963923225.1 uncultured Planctomycetaceae bacterium | reverse complement strand
GCCGAAAGCCCCCCGGCCGGCTGACCGGGCCCGATGCCTCCCGCCCGCGGGCGGCGCCCTTGTCGCTCGAATCCGCTCTCGATGGGCACTCGTGCCCGGGGAACTCCCGCTTGGGGGTTCGAGCCGGGCCTGCTATCGTCCCGCCCCCCCGAGAGGAGCCGTCCGATGCCCCATTCGTGCCACCGCCGCGCCGCCGTTCATCCGCTCGCCGGCACCCCGCTCGCGGCCCGCCGGTCGGCGATCGAGCGAGGCACGATCGCCCTGGCGACGCTCCTCTGCCTTCCCTCCCTGGCCACGAACCTCCCCGCCGCCGACGCCGACCCCCGCACGTTCCGCGTGGAGACCGAGGTCTTCGACGACGACGATGCCAAGAAGCCGGTGGCCCGCAGCCTGACGCTGTTCCGCGACGGCGTGGCCTGGGACTTCCTCGAGGCGGTGCCCAAGAAGAAGGGGGAGCAGGCCGCGGTGGAACCGGTGGAGTTCGTCCTCCACGATCCGGCCCGCGAACGGATCATCCTCGTCGATCCCTCGCGCAACGTCCGCACCCAGATCGATTCCCTGCGGCTGGAACGGCTCCGTGCCTCGCTGGCGGCCTGGGCGAGGAAGTCCGACGACGCGGTCCTGCGCTGGGCGGGCAGTCCCGATTTCAGCGGAGGAATGACCGAGGAGTCGGGGAAGGTCGTGCTGGTCGGCCCCCGCGTCCGCTACGCGGTCGACTACGACGAGGCAGCGGAAGAGGGAGCCGCGGAGGAGTACCGCAAGTTCGCCGATGCCGCGGTGCTGGTGAAGGCGCTGGTCCATCCCGGCGGCCTGCCCCCCTTCCCACGGATCGCCATCAACCGCCGCGTCGCGGCGGCGCGGGGCATCCCGTCGTCGGTCCGACTGGAGGTCGAGCCCCGCCTGGGACGCCTCGCCGGCCGGGGCACCGTGCTCCGCTCGGAGCACCGGATCGTCCCGTCGTGGGTCGCCGCCGACCACAAGCGCGTGGCATCCGCGGAGGAGCGGATCGCGTTGGCCGAGGAGGTCGACCTCACCACCTACGCCGGCAAGCCGATTCCGGGCGCCGACGCCGCGGCCGAAAGCTCCCGGCGTTGACGCTCGGTCGTCAGCCCGGCTGCGAATCTTGACCCGGGCCTCCCGCCCTGGCGCCGACGGCCCCGAGCGGCCGTGACGGCACAACAGGCGCGACGCGACCGGCCGAGCGGCGGCGGCAAGAAAGTCCCCCCGGCCGGACGATATTTCCTCTGCCTCACAGTTTGCCCAGGCCTCCGCGATCACCCGCTCGACGTCGGGCCCCCATCCTCCGGGGGCGGCGAGTTGATTGACAGGCGTACAGTGGCCTCCCTACAGTGACGGCAATCAATCTCACAGCCTCGGAACGGAGTCTCCCATGCTGGTTCTTTCCCGGAAGCAGAACGAACGGATTCGTGTCGGCGATTCGGTGGTCGTCACCATCGTGCGGGTGAGTGGCGACAAGGTGCGGATCGGGATCGAGGCCCCGCCCGACGTGCGGGTGCTGCGCGACGAGCTCGAACCCGACTCCGTCGTCCCCTCCGCGGTCGTCGCGAAGAGTCTGGCCGACGAGCTCGCCCTCGGCGTGGCCGACGGTGCGGCGCTCGAGTCGGTTCGGCTCGCGGCGGCCGGCTGAACGGGCCCCGCGCGACGTGGACAGTCCTTCCCCCTCCGGCGGCACGAGACGGCGCGGACCGCGCCGTCTCGTCGCCGCGATGGGCGCGATCGCGGTCGCCGTGGCCGCCATGGCTTTGGCGGTGCGTCATCACCCCTCCGCCGTCCGGGCGTCGATCCCCTCCGGTGACTCGGCCGAGCGGGCGGCGGCCCGGATGGTGTCGAAGGCCTCCGCCGTCGCCGCCGGACTGGAGCGTGCCGGCGAGTGGGGAGAGGCGGTCTCCGAACAGGAGGCCAATGCGTGGCTGGCACACGACCTTCCTCGGCTGGCCGCCGGACGTCTCCCGGCGGGATGGCATTCGCTCTCCGTCCGCTTCCATCCCCGCCGTCTGGCCTGCTCGGGCATGATCGGCGAAGGAGTCGCGGCGGCCCGCTGGTGGGCGATCCTCGAGGTGAGCCTGCCGCACGCCGACGAACTGGTGATCGCCGTCGACTCGGCGGGCCTCGGCCTCGTTCCGGTCCCTGGGGGCGTCGTGCTCTCCACGCTCGAAAGGCTCGCGAAAACGGCACGATGCCGGGGAGAACTCAGGCTCCACGACGGGAGAACCCGCCTCCACCTCCACCTGCCCGGAAGCCGGGACGGGGCAGGGGCCGTCGGCGGCGGGTACCATTTGGAAGGTCTGCGGATCGACGAGGGGGAATTGGTGTTCGCCGGGTCGACCCGCCCCGTCCTGCCGCGCCCCGCCCCCACGAGAGCCCCATGACGAGAATCCGTTTCCTCGGCGCCGCCGGCACCGTCTCCGGTTCCCGCCACCTCATCGAGCACGACGGCAAGCGGGTCCTCGTCGACTGCGGGCTGTTCCAGGGGGAGAAGCGGCTCCGCGAGCGCAATTGGGAACGCTTCCCGGTGCCGGCCGAGTCGATCGACGCGGTCGTCCTCACGCACGGACACATCGACCACTCGGGCTGGCTGCCGAGGCTCTCGCGAGAAGGCTTCCGCGGGCCGATCCTCACCTCGCGGCCCACGGCCGATCTCCTCGGGCTGCTCCTCTACGATTCGGCGAAATGCCAGGGGGAGGACGCCGAGTACGCCAACGTGAAAGGCTGGTCGAAGCATCAGCCGGCACTGCCGCTCTACGACGAGCGCGACGTGGAACGGACGCTCCGACTCGTCCGCCCCGTCGACCGCGAGCATTGGTTCTCGCCGATCCCAGGCTGCCGGACCCGTTTCCATGACGCCGGGCACATGCTCGGCAGCTCGTTCGTGGAGATGGAGCTCGGCCCGGCCCCGATCCGCGTCGTCTTCTCCGGCGACGTCGGCCGCTACGACGCCCCGCTCTACAACGACCCGGTCCCCCCTCCTCCCTGCGACTACCTCGTCTGCGAGAGCACCTACGGCGACCGCGACCATCCTCCGTCGCGGCCGCTCGACGAACTGGAGCAGGCGACGCGCGAGGCCATCGCCCGTGGCGGGATGATGCTCGTGGCGTCGTTCGCCATCGGCCGCTGCCAGCAACTGGTCTATCTCCTCCGCACGCTGATGGCGGCAGGCCGGCTGCCCGAGATCCCCGTGTGGATCGACTCGCCGATGGCGGTGGAGGCGACGGAGGTCTTCCGCCGCCACGTGGAGGAGCACGATTTCACCGAGGCCAGGATGGAGGGGGTGGCGGCGTCGCTGGTCTCCCCGTGGGTGCGGATGGCGCGGACGGCGGAGGAATCGAAGGCCATCAACGGCCACCAGGGGGCCGGCATCGTCATCGCTTCCAGCGGCATGATGAACGGCGGCCGGATCCTCCATCACCTCGCCCGCCGGCTCCCCGATCCCAAGACCACCGTCCTGGTGGCCGGGTTCCAGGCGATCGGCACGCGTGGCCGGGCCCTCGTCGATGGCGCCGAGACGCTGCAGATCCACGGCCGGGAGATCCCGGTCCGGGCCGCGGTGCGTCGCGTCGACGCCCTCTCCGGCCATGCCGACCGGCGGGAGCTCTCGCGCTGGCTGGGGAGCATGCCGACGCCGAAGCGGGTGTTCCTCGTCCACGGCGAGCCGCCTGCGGCGGCCGGCCTGTCCGACCATCTCAAAGCGACGCTCGGCTGGGGTGCCACGATCCCGGCCATCGGCGATTCCTTCGATCTCTCCGCGACCTGACCCACACGGGCCCCCGACGACGATCCACCATGGCGAAGAAACCGAAACCGGCCCCGGCCTCCTCCACGACCCCGCCTGCCGCACCGAGCCCCGACCGGACGGCGCCCCCCGCGCCGGCGAAGGCCTGCCCCATCCTCCCCGACACCACGCTCGGCGACGACGTGGCGCTGGTGGCCGAGAACATGGAGGCGATCCTCGCCAGCCCCTCCTACAGCCTCGCGCAGCACGACCGGCGCCTCATGGACCGGTCGGAGACTCGCGGCGTGAGGATGCTCCTGGAACTGCAGAAGCCGGAGCTCGCCTTCCAGGAGCACCGCATCGAGTCGACCGTCATCGTCTTCGGCGGCACGCAGATCGTGGAGCGCGGCGCGGCCCAGCGACGCCTCTCCGAGGCCCGTCGCGCCGCCGCCGGCGATCCCGACAACCCACGCCTGGCCCGCGAGGTCGTCCGGGCCGAGAAGCTCCTCTCGCGCAGCTTCTACTACGACCAGGCGCGCGAGTTCGCCAGGCTCGTGTCGATCGACAACCAGTGCGAGGACGCGAGGAACTTCGTCATCGTCACCGGCGGTGGCCCGGGGATCATGGAGGCCGCCAACCGCGGGGCGTTCGACGTCGGCTGCCAGTCGATCGGGCTCAACATCAAGCTTCCGGCCGAGCAGCAGCCCAATCCGTTCATCACTCCCGAACTCTGCTTCCAGTTCAAGTACTTCGCGCTGCGGAAGTTCCACTTCATCCTCCGCGCCGCGGCGGTGGTCCTCTTCCCCGGAGGCTTCGGGACGCTCGACGAGATGTTCGAGACGCTCACCCTCCGCCAGACGCACCGCATGCAGCCCGTGCCGATCATCCTCTTCGGCCGGGAGTACTGGTCGAAGATCATCCACTTCGACCAACTCGCCGAGGAGGGGGTGATCGGCGAGGAACACCTGGGACTCTTCAGCTGGGCGGAGACGCCCGAGGAGGCCTGGAGGCAGATCGTGGCCTTCCACGAGTCGAAGCACGCCCGCTGAGCCGTTCCGGCGGGCACCGCGCTTGCGGCTTCAGGGCCGCGAGCGCCGCGGCGCTGCGGCGCCCCCCGCCGGCAGCCGGATGCGGAAGGTGCTCCCCACCCCCGGCGTGCTCTCCACGGCGACGGTGCCTCCGTGCGCCTGCACGATGTGCTTCACGATCGCCAAGCCGAGGCCGGTGCCGCCGAGCTTGCGGCTGCGGCCCTTGTCGACACGGTAAAAACGCTCGAAGAGTCGGGGGAGATGCTCCGCGGCGATGCCGGCCCCCTCGTCGCGCACGACGAACTCCGCGCCGTCGGCGTCGCCCGAGGCCGAAAGGCGCACCGGCTTTCCGGGGTCGCTGTACTTGATCGCGTTGTCGACGAGATTGATCAGCGCCTGCTCGAGCAGGGGCGGATTCACGGTCGCCACGAGCTCGGCCGGGCAGGCGATCTCGAGCCCGATCGAGCGTGCGTCGGCGCGCGGCCGGCATTCGGCGGCGACCGCTCCGAGGAGCCCGGCCACGGCGACCGGCTCGGTGGGCAGATCCGCCGCCTCCTCCGACTCCTCGATGCGCGACAGCGCCAGGAGATCGTCGATGATCGCCCCGAGCCGGCCCGCCTGGCGGGCCACGATCTCCAGGAAGCGGCGCCGGTCGGCGGGGTCCTCGGCGCGCCCCTCCAGGAGCGTCTCCACGAAGCCCTGGATGGAGGCCACGGGCGTCTTCAACTCGTGGGAGACGTTGGCGACGAAATCGCGACGGACGTTCTCCAGGTGACGGATGTCGGTGATGTCCTCGAGGACCACCACCGCCCCCCCCGCCCCCGACGTCTCGCGGAGCGGGGTGCCCCGAACCCGCAGGATGCGGTCGCGTGCCGCCCGCAGCACGACGTCGTCCTCGATCGGCTCGCCGAGGACGATCGCCTCGACCGCGAACTTCCGCAGGTCGGGATTCCGCACCACCTCCTGCACCGACCGCCCCGTCCATCCCTCGGGGTCCGGGTCGATGCCGAGGAGGTCCGCCGCCGCTCCGTTGAGGCTCACCACGCGCTGGCGTGCGTCGACGGCGAGCACCCCCTCGATCATGCTCCCGAGCACCGCTTCCTGCTGGGTGTCCTGTCGGCCGATGGTCAGCCCGCGCTCGACGAGCTGGCGCCGCAGGCGGCCGAGGGCGTCGGCCAGACGGGAGACTTCCTCCGCGTCGGCCGCCGGAAGCGGCGTGTCGAGGGCGCCGTCGGCGAGTCTGGCGGCGGCGGCGGAGAGTTCCGCGACCGGCCGAGCGGCGCGGCGCGCGAGGACCGACCCGGCGACGAGTGCCGAGAGCATCACGGCGGTGGCGGCGGCGAGCAACCGTCGCTGCGCGGCGATCAAGTCGTCGTCGCGCCCTCCGGTGACGCGGACGAGCTCCACGGTGCGTCCCTCCTGCACCACCGGCACGATGACGGAGACGACGCGCCGACCGCTGGCGACGTCGTACCGGGTCGAGGTCGCCCTCAGACCGGCGGCGACTCTCGCCAGCGCCGCGGAATCGAGCGGCGGAGCGGGCATGGCCTGACCGTTCGCCATGGCGCCTGTGTTCGCGGCGTTATCCTTGGCGCGGCCGGAGGCATCGAGCCACTCGACGGAGACCCCTGCCGCGCGAGCGGCATCTTCGAATGGACGACTCGTTCCGCGGAGCGCGACGGCGGCGAGTGGCCGCCCGATGGCGACGAGCCTCGCTTCCTCGCTCCGCTCGGAGAGGGCCGCGATCTCCACCGCCGCCAGCCACTGCAGGACGATCACGACGCCGACCAGCAGGGCGCACCAGGTGGCGAACAGACGCCGGGAGAGAGGGTTCCTGGGCATGGGGCACGCACGGCTGGCGGGATCGACGACGTCACCCCCGCGGGGATCGGCCGGAAAAGTGTCCCACACCGGCGGCCGGCGGGGAAAGCGCCGCCCCCGGGCTCACGCGCGGAAGCGGTAGCCGATCCCGCGCACGGTCTCCACGTACCCGGCATGTTCGCCGAGCTTCTTCCGCAGGCCCGCCACCTGCACGTCGACGCTCCGTTCGGTGACCGGGTAGTCCTCCCCCTTCACGGCATCGACGATCTGCGTCCGGGTGTAGGCCCAGCCGGGGCGGCGCGCCAGGAAGTGCAGCAGCGCGAACTCGGTGTAGGTCAGCTCCAGAGGCTTCCCCGCCAACCGCACCTCGTGACGGCCCGGGTGGATCGCCAGCTCGTGGATCTCGAGCGCCGCCTCCTCGTCGGCGTGCCGGTCGGCTTCGCGCCTGCGGAGCAGCGCCTTGACGCGGGCCGAGAGCACGCGCGGGCTGAAGGGCTTGGTGATGTAGTCGTCGGCGCCGCGGTCGAGGCCGGTGATCACGTCACGCTCCTCCCCCTTCGCCGTGAGCATGACGATCGGCACGTCGCGGGTCCGCGGATCGGCCTTCAGGCGTCTGCAGACCTCGAGTCCGTCGATGCCGGGGAGCATCAGATCGAGCACGACCAGATGCGGGGGGGCCGCCCGCACCGCCCTGACCGCCTCCTCGCCGGTCGCGACGCAGGTCACGGCGTAGCCCTCGCGGACGAGGTTGAAACGAACGAGCTCGAGGAGATCCTCCTCGTCGTCGACGACGAGGATCGACGTCTCGCTCCCCTCCGCTCCGCGTCCCGTCGCCGGTTGCTGCCTCACGTCACCGTCGTCCGCCGGGGTCCGATCGGTCCGCCCTCCGGACGGCCGAACGGTCGTATCGAATCCCGCCGCCATGACGCTCCATCCGTGGATCTGGCCGGCGCCACCGGCGGCGCCGCTGGGGCGATTCTACGCCGCGGGGCCCGCCGGGCCCCGTGAGTTTTCCGTGAGCGTGACCGGGCCCGGTCAGGAGAGGAGCATCTCCACGTCCTCGGCGGTCAGCGTGGTGATCATGTTCTCGTCGGCCCGGACGATCGACTCCGCCAGATCGCGTTTCCGGTCCTGCAGGGCGAGGATCTTCTCCTCCACGGTGTCGCGGGCGATGAGCCGGTAGGCGAAGACACGGCGCGTCTGGCCGATGCGGTGGGCCCGGTCGACCGCCTGGGCCTCGACGGCGGGGTTCCACCAGGGGTCGAGGATGTAGATGTAGTCGGCGGCGGTGAGATTGAGGCCCTGGCCGCCCGCCTTGAGGCTCACGAGGAACAGCTGGCAGTCGGGATCCTCCTGGAAGCGGGTCACCCGCGCCTGCCGGTCGGTGGTCTTGCCGTCGAGGTACTCGTAGTTCATCGAGCGGGCGTCCAGCTGCCTCCGGACGATGGAGAGGAAGCTGGTGAACTGGCTGAACACGAGCACCTTGTGCCCCTCGGCCAGGACCTCGTCGAGCTGCTCGAGGAGCGTTTCGAGTTTGGCGGCAGGCTCGTCGATCCGCGCCTGGTCGACGAGACCCTGATGGCAGGCGGTCTGCCGGAGCCGCAACAGCGCCTCGAGGACGGCGATGCGCGAGCGGCCGATCCCCATCCGGCCGATGCGGCCGGCGAGCTCCTGGCGGTAATGTTCGCGCAGCTCGTCGTAGGCCTTCCGCTGCGTCTCGCCGAGCTCGCAGAAGATCGTCTGTTCGGTCTTCTCGGGGAGGTCGGAGAGCACCTGCGTCTTGGTGCGGCGGAGGAGGAAGGGGCGCACCGCCCTGGCCACCACTTCCGTGGCGCTGCCGCCGCGGCCGCCGGCGAGGAAGCGTTTGAGCCTGGCGGCGCTGCCGAGCTGGCCCGGATTGAGGAACTCGAAGATGCTCCACAGCTCGCCGATGTGGTTCTCCACCGGCGTGCCGGTGAGCGCCAGGCGGTGACGGGCGCGGAGCAGCCGGCAGGCCTTCGCCGCCTGGCTGCCGGCGTTCTTGATCGACTGCGCCTCGTCGAGGACGACGTAGTCGAACTCCACCTCCCGGTGGCGGACGATGTCACGGCGCAGCGTGCCGTAGGTGGTGAGGACGATGTCCTGCTCGGCGATCGTCCCGGTGGTCTCGATGCGTTGGTTGCCGGTGTGGTTCACGACCCGGAGGTGCGGCGCGAATTTCGCCGCCTCCTCGATCCAGTTGAACACCAGGCTCTTGGGCACGATCACGAGCGAGGGCCGGTGCGCCAATCCCGCCTCGGCCGCCGCGCGGCGGCGCCGGGCGAGCATCGCCAGCACCTGGATCGTCTTGCCGAGGCCCATGTCGTCGGCGAGGCAGCCGCCGAGGCCCATCCGCTCGAGGAACACCAGCCACCCCAGCCCCTCGCGTTGGTAATGGCGCAGCGTCCCCTGGAATCCCTCCGGCTCGTCCTCCGCCTCCGGCCGCTCGCCGCGGGCCAGCTCGCCGCGGATCCGATCGAAGGCCTCGTCGACGTGCGAGTGCGGCTGCCCGGCGAGGAGCGCGTCGAGCAGCGCCACCTGGATGCGTCCGTAACGGAGGCGGCCGTCCTGGCGCTGGGCCATGGCGATCATCGGCTCGAACTGCTCGGCGAACCCGTCGGGGAGGATCCCCACCGACCCGTCGGGGAGCTCGACCGACCGCTCCCCGCGGGCCAGCGCCTCGAGCAGCGCCGGCATGTCCGCCGAGACGCCGCCGAAATCGATGCTCCCGGAAAGCTCGAACCAGTCGATGCCGCTGGTGACGTTCCAGGCGACGCTCCCCGCCGGACGGTAGCGGCGTCCGGCGACCTCGACGGCCCACCCGGCCGCCGCCAGCTGGGGCACGGAGGAATCGAGCCGCGCCCGGGCGAACTCGACGTGGTGCGTGACCGGTTCCCCCTCCGCCTCGACCCGGGCGGCGGCGGCCCCGAACCGCGGCAGGGCCGCGAGGGCGTCGCGTTCCGCGGCCCGGTCGCGCCGCACGAGGAGCCTCCGTTCGACGTCCACGGCGCCGCCGGCCGGCTCGTCGGCGCCGATCGTCATGCCGCCGTAGTCGAACCAGATCCTCCCGGCGAGATGCACGCGCGGCGCCGCGCGGCGCCGCCCGCGCCGCCCCGTCTCGTCGGGCTCGTCGTCGGTCGCGGTCACGGCGCGCGAATCGTCGAGGACGAGCTTGGGCCGAGGCGTGCCCGACTCGATCCTCCAGCCGGTCCACGACGGGAGGACCAGCCGCGGCACGTCGGCCAACGCCGCGACCCGCTCGATGAGGCCGTCGACCTGGCTTCCCGGCAGCTCGATCGGCCCCCGGCGTTCGAACTGGTGCAGCCACCCGGTGGCGGCCGAGGCGCCCGCCGCGTCCGTGAACGCCAGCCGGCCGACCCGGTCGGCGAACACCACCAGCCCGCAGCGGAGGATGGCCTTCGGCTCGCGGACGTCGCGGCGCTCGCTGCCGCGCACGAGCATCCCGCGGAGCGTGGCCTTCGCGGGCCGGGGCAGGGACCGCTTGTCGTCGTCTTCGGCGAGCTCGCGGAGGGTCTCGCCGCGCGTCGAGGGCAGGTCCTCGGGCTCGAGGACCAGGGCGAACTCCCACGCCCGGCCCGAATCCCATGCCAGCGGTACGACGTTGTCGGGGTTGCGCCGCGGCTCGGGCTGCATCACCAGCCGACCGTGCTCGCACAGCAGCGCCATTTGCTCGGCGGCGGAGTGGGAGCTGACGGCGATGCGCGACACCGTGCGCCGCTCGAGCGGCTCCGGATGGCCGGCGTCGCCCAGCGGCACCGTGCCGACCAGGCGGGCGAGGATCGACCGCTCCTGGGCGTCGAGCTGATCCCATT
The DNA here is from genome assembly GCA_963923225.1 of uncultured Planctomycetaceae bacterium. GTDB lineage: Bacteria > Planctomycetota > Planctomycetia > Pirellulales > UBA1268 > QWOP01. The sequence goes on along the minus strand of CAWUOA010000047.1, from coordinate 4,445 downwards.
CGGAGTCCGCCGACTGGCCCGGGCCGATGATCACCGGACGGGGACGGCCCGTCGCGTGCCCGGCCACGTCGAGCTGCATCCGGCAGGGAACGAGCACGGCGGCGGCGGAGTCGATCGACGCCGCCAGGTCGAGGAGAAACACGAGCGCCCCGCTGGCGCGGCGTGGGTCGGCCACGGTCACCGTCCGGGTCCGCACCGCCGGCTCCACCAGGCGGCGCCGTTCCTCCAGATCGATCGCCCAGGCCGGCTGCCGGCCCGGCGCCCGGCGTGCGGCGGCGACCGCGACGGCGTCCGTCCCGGCCCCTGCCTCGGCCGACGCGGAACCGTCGGCGTCCTCCGTGGGCTCCTCCGCGCCCCCCTCGTCCTCTTCGGCCGGCTCCTCCGGCACGATCTCGAGCGTGATCGGCGTGTTGGCGTGAATGCCGGAGAACAGTCCGCGCCGATCGACCTCGAGGAGCACCGCGGCCAGCGCCGGACAGGGCCGGCCCGCCCGCCCCGGATCGCTCGAGCAACGCGCCTCGAGCGTCATCCCGCCGCGACGGCAGGCGGAGAGCTCGAGCGACACCGAGTGGGGCCCCGGACCCAGCCCTTCCCCCTCTATCCCGTCGACCGTCCCGCTCACCTTGCCGACGCGCGGGCAGGCGACCCGCACCGAGGACGCGGATCGGGCAGCCTCCAGATCGGCCGATTCGAAGAGGTGGAACAGACGTTGTTCGAGGGTCGCCATGCAGCAGTCCACGTGGTGAGGCGGGAGCTGCGCGCGGGGACGTCGCCAGGGGCGGCGGCGCGCAACACGCCTTTGTACCCCGGGAGCCTCACCCGTGGCGAGGGGTCGGCCTGGATCGGCGGGCTACGCCCGCGCCGACTTCACGGTGGCGATCAATTCCAGGACGTTTTCCACCGGAGTCTGGGGGTGGACGCCGTGGCCGAGATTGAAGACGTGCCCCGGCCGTCCGCCGGCCGCGGCGAGGATCTCGAGCGCCTTGCTCCGCACCGTGTCGCGATCGCCGAGAAGGACCGCCGGATCGAGGTTGCCCTGGACGGCCCGGTCGTGGCCCACCGTCCGCCAGGCCTCGTCGAGATCGACGCGCCAGTCGATGCCGATCACCGAGCCCCCCGCCTCGGCCAGGAGCGGGAGGAGCGCGGGATTGCCGGTGGCGAAGTGGATCACCGGCACCCGGGCGGAGGCCTCCCGCATCGCGGTGCGGCTGTGGGGGAGCACGAAGGCGCGGTAATCGGCGGGGGAGAGACAGCCGACCCAGCTGTCGAACAGCTGCACGCACTGGGCGCCGGCGTCGATCTGCGCCAGCAGATAGCCGCTCACCGCGCGGGCGATGCGGTCCATCAGATCGTGCCAGGCCGAAGGGGAGCGGTACATGAGCGACTTGGCATGGAGCCAGGCCTTGCTCGTCCCCCCTTCGATGCAGTACCCGGCGAGCGTGAAGGGGGCGCCGGCGAATCCGATCACCGGGATCGCGTCGGGGAGCCCCGCCCGCGTCGCGCGGACGGTGTCGAAGACGAATCCGAGGGAATCGAGGTCGACGAGCTCCTTCACCCGCGCGACGTCGGCCGCGCACCGGACCGGGTTGTGGATCACCGGCCCCTCGCCGGCGGCGAACTCCAAGTCCATGCCCATCGGCTCGAGGATCGGCAGCAGGTCGCTGAAAATGATGGCGGCGTCGACCCCGAGCCGGTCGACGGTGGCCAGCATCACCTCGGCGGCGAGGCTCGGCGTCTTGCACAGTTCCATGAACCCGACCCGGCCGCGCACCGCCCGGTATTCCGGCAGGTAGCGGCCCGCCTGTCGCATCAGCCAAATCGGCGTCCGCTCCACCGGTTCGCGCCGGCAGGCGCGGAGAAAGAGGGCGTCGGAGCGGGGATCGGCGGAGGGGGTCGTGATTTGGGCCATCGTCGCAGTATAGGAACCACGGCGGATGCGTGCCGGGGGAGGGCGGCCGGGGGAGCCGAGGTAGAATGTCGGGGTCCCCGCCACCGCCGCCCGCCCATGACCGACTTCATCTCCCGCATCTCGGTCGTCTGCTTCGCCGCCAGCTATCTGGTGGCGCTGGCCTGCGAGGCGTCGCGGCTCCTCTTCCGCTCCGGGATCCGCGGGGCCGTGATGGTGGGCTTCGCCGGGGCGGGGCTGGTCGCCCACACGCTGTTTCTCGGCTGGCGGGCGATGCACGAATCGGCGGTGCCGCTCTCGAGCCCCTACGACTGGTATCTCCTGGCCGCCTGGCTCCTCGCCTGCGGATCGCTCTGGCTCACCGTCGCCAATCCGCGGACCCCCGTCGGCCTCTTCATGCTCCCGCTGGTGCTGGGGCTCATCGGCGCCGCGCAACTCTCCAGCCGCGCCCCCTTCCCGCAGAGCCCGGCCACGCAGGTCTGGGGGGCGATCCACGGCGGCTTCAACCTCGCCGCGAGCGTGGCGGTGGCCTTCGGCGCGATCTCCGCCTTGATGTGGCTGATCCAGGCCGGACGCCTGGCCCGGAAGCAGGCCCCCGCGCGGGGCATGCGGATGCCGAGCCTCGAGAAGCTCGCCGGGGTCACGGGGCGCTCGGCGCGGGTCGCCGCATGGGCCGCGTCGGCCGGCTTCGCCTCGGGGCTCGTGCTCAACGCCGTCAACACCCGCCACGGCCTGCTCGAGACGGTCCCCTGGACCGATCCGGTGATCCTCCGCATGGGTCTTCTGGTGGCATGGCTGGTCGGCGCGGCGATCCTCGAACGGGCCGCCGCCAGACACCCGTCGGGACCGAGGACCGCGGCCATCCTCTCGCTGGTGAGCCTGGCGGTGCTCGTGGCCTCGATCCTCTGGGGAATCTTCGGTTCGAGCCGCCACGGCGCGCCTCCGGCCACCGCTTCGGCCGCGATCGGGATCGCGGAGGAGACGCGATGACGCTCGCCTTCGTGGGAGGCTCGCACCGCACGGTGCCGATGGCGCTGCGGGAGCGGCTCGCGTTCTCCGCCGAACAGGCGGCCGAGGCGCTGGCCCGTTTCCGCGAGCGTTTCCCCGGCCGCGAGGGGGTGCTCCTCTCCACCTGCAACCGGGTCGAGCTCTACGCCGCGGGGGAGGCCGACGCCGTGCCCCCCGCGCCGGGCCAGCTCGTCGACTTCCTCGCCGAATGCCGCGGCATCGACACGGCGCTCCTGCAGCCGGTCCTCGTCCGCGAGGCCGACGACGACGCGGTGCGGCACCTGTTCACCGTCGCGGCCGGGCTCGACAGCATGGTGCTCGGCGAGCCGCAGATCGTGGCCCAGGTGAAACAGGCCTGGGCCCTGGCCCGCGAGCACGACACCGCCGGGCCGCTCACCGCGGGGATGTTCCAGGCGGCGCTGCGGACGGCGAAGCGCGTCGCCACCGAGACGGCGATCGGTCGGGAGCGGCTCTCGATCCCGAGCGTCGCCGTCGCCGACTTCGCCCGCGGCGTCTTCGAGCGCTTCGACGACAAGCGCGTGCTCCTCATCGGCGCGGGCAAGATGGCCCACGAGACGCTCCGCTACCTCCGCGAGGCCGGCGCACGCGACATCGTCATCGTCAACCGCTCCGCCGCCCGGGCCGAGGACCTCGGCGCACGGCTCGGCGCCCGCGCCGGCCGCTTCGACCGGCTCGTCGACGAGCTCGTCGCCGCCGATCTGGTGGTGAGCACCACCGGCGCCACGGTGCCGGTGGTGACGCCGGAGCTCTTCGCCTCCGCCGAGCCGCGCCGCAAGGGCCGCCCCCTCCTGGTCCTCGACCTGGCGATGCCGCGCGATTTCGATCCGCGGATCGGCGAACGGCCGGGGGTGTGGCTCTATTCGATCGACGACCTGGGCGCCGCCTGCGACGCCAACCGCAAGGCCCGGCAGCGCGAGCTCCCCGGGGCGATGGCGATCATCGACGAGGAGACGCGCCGCTTCATGGGCGATCTCCACCACCGCTCCTCGGCGCCGGTGATCGAGCGCCTCCGCGCCGAATGGACCGGCACCGGCGAGGCGGAGCTCGACCGCCTCTTCCGTCGCCTCCCCGATCTCGACGACGCCTCACGGGCGGAGATCCGCCAGGCGTTCGAGCGCTACGCCGCGAAGCTCCTGCACCTGCCGATGACGTCGCTGCGGCAGGAGAGCCACTCCGGCCCCCCGCACGGGCTGCTCGACGCGCTGCGGCGGCTGTTCGCGCTCGAGGACTGAGACGCGATCGGGTGTGTGGCCTTCAGGGGCACGGATGGGGCCGTGGACCTACGGTGGGCGCCGCGGCCGGGGCGGCAAAAGTCTCGTCGCCCCGCATCGCTTTAGACGAGTCGCTTGGCCTCTTCGATGCGGGAGGCGCGATCGGGGCGACTCGAGCTTTCGCCGACCCCGGCCGCTCCCTGATCGGGAAGAGACTCCCTACGCGGAACCGTGGCTCGATGACTCACTCGGCCTTCGGCGGCTTGGTATGGGCCAGGGCCAGAAGCGCGTAGGCGGTG
>CAWUOA010000046.1:0-15052 GCA_963923225.1 uncultured Planctomycetaceae bacterium | reverse complement strand
CGGCCGACGAGAACAACCGGCTCGGGTATTACGAGTTCGCCCCGGTGAAGTCGCTCGCCTCGGCGAAGGGCCCCGACCGCGCCTGGATCGCGGGCGCCCGTGGCAAGGGGGTGAAGGTGGTGGCGCCGCTCGTGCGTCATCTGCCGCCGCACGTGCCGGCGAAGATCCTCGTCCTCCATCGACCCCTCGGGCAGGTCCTCGCCTCGCAGGAGGCGATGAAGGGACGGCTCGGGACGACGGCCCGCGGCGCCGAGGAGACGACGCTCGCCCGGCAGTTCGCCGTCGAGATGGAGCAGATCGACGCGCTCGTCACCGCACGCCCGTCGTGGCGCGTGCTGCACGTGTCCTACGAAAACATGCTCGCCGACCCGGAGGGGGAGTGCCGCCGGATCGGGGCCTTCCTCGGCGGGCGGTTCGACGCGGCCGCCGCGGCGAAGGGGGTCGACGCCTCGCAGCGCCGCTTCGTCTGACCGGCCGCGATGGCGCGACGCCCGCTCAGCCGAAGAGGGGCGCGATCGGCTTCCCTTCGCAGACCGGGAACGGCCGGCCGATCGTGTCGATCCAGCCGGCGTGCGGCGCGACGCCGAGGGCCTGCCAGATCGTGGCGGCCATGTCCTCCGGCCGGAAGGGGTCGCTCGCCGGCTCGCCGCCGAACTTGTCGGTGCTCCCCACCACCGTGCCGCCGCGGACGCCGCCGCCGGCGAAGAACACGCTCTGGGCCCGGCCCCAGTGATCGCGGCCCGCCTCGCGGGCTCCCGCGAGCGTGCTGATCTTCGGCGTCCGGCCGAACTCGCCGGCCATGACGACGAGCGTGTCGTCGAGGAGGCCGCGCGACCCCAGATCGTCGAGCAGCGCCGACATGCCCCGGTCCATCGGTGGCAGGAGATGGCGCTCGAGGTTCGTCCAGGCGGACTCGTGGGTGTCCCAGGTCTCGTTGTTTCCCAGGTTCACCTGCACCATCCCCACCCCCGCCTCCACCAGCCGCGCCGCCAGGAGCAGCGACCAGCCGAACGCGTTCTCGCCGTAGGCCTCGCGGAGCTTCGGGTCGGCCCGGCCGATGTCGAAGGCGGCGGCGACCTCCGGATCGAGGAGGAGCGAGGCCGCCATGTCGCGGTAGCGGTCGAAGGAGCGCTCGTCGGCGGTCTTCTCGATCTCCGCCCGCTGCCGGTCGATCGCCGCACGGAGGGCGAAGCGGTTCTCCAGACGCCCCCCCACGAGCGACTGCGGCACGGCGAGATCGAGCGAGCGGAAGTGGAGGTCCTGCGTCGCCGGCCCGTCGTGATGGTGGAAGAGGTATTCGGGGTACGCGCCGTAGTTGACCGGGTTGTAGGGGGAGCAGTCGAGGAAGAAGGGCTCGTGCTGCCGGCCGAGGAGCGCCGCGAACTGTCCCGGGATCACGCGCCCCGTGCGGTGGATCATCTTCTCGGGGAGGACGATCGCCGGTGGGAGGTCGTTCCGCGACGGGACCAGATGCGTCGCCAGGGCCGCGAGCGCCGGCCAGTCGGTCTTCTTGGGGGCGCTGGGGTCGAAGCCGACGGGGATGTCGCTCCGGCCGGTGAGCATGATGTGGTGGCCGGCGGAGTGGTCGTTGCTCGGGTGCGTCAGCGACCGGACCACCGCCCACCGCTCGCTGCGGGCCGCGAGCATCGGCAAGTGCTCGCAGACCTGCAGCCCCGGCGTCTGCGTGGCGATGGCGCCGAAGGTGCCGCGGATGTCGAGCGGGCCGTCCGGCTTGGGATCGAAGCTCTCGTGCTGCGCGAGCCCTCCGGAGAGGAAGACGTAGATCACCGACTTGCGCGGCCGCGCCGCCTCGCCGCCGGCCGCCCGGGCCGCGGCCACGCGATCGAGCGAGAGCCCGAAGAGTCCGAGGGCCCCCGCCTGCACCGCGGTGCGCCGGCTGACGCCCGACCGCCACGGATGATCGATTCGCTGCGGCATCCCCGGCCCCCCTCGCATCCCGGCCCCTTGCATCGACCGGAGGGAATGAGCGACGGCTTCTTCCCGGGCGGTTCCTCCCGCATCCCGCGGATGCGACACTTTCCCCGCCCCTGGAGACGATACGGACCTTCCCGCCGATTGTCGACTTGGCTCCCCGCCCCGGCCGGCCCCCGCCAGGATCAGTGGCAGGAAACGGCGGCCCCACGCGTTTTCCGGACCACCACGGGCCTCGAGCCCCCCGAGCGAGACCTGCCGATGCCCGCCCCCCCGGCCGCCACCGTCGAACCGCTCGGCGACGCCTGTCTCGTCCTCCGCTTCGTCGCCGGGGCGGAGGTCGATCTCGCCGCCCGGATCCGCACGGCTGCCGCCCGAATCGCCGCCGCCCCGCCCGCCGGGCTCCTCGATCTTCTCCCCACCTTCACGACGCTCGCGTTGTTCTTCGAGCCGGCCCGCACCGCTGCCGACACGCTCGCCGCCGCCGCCCTCGAGCGGCTCGCGGAAGGTGGCGGCCCGATCGATCCCGCGCCGCCGCGCGTGGTGGAGATTCCGGTGGCGTACGGCGGCGACGCGGGGCCCGATCTGGCGGCCGTCGCGGCAGCGGCGGGCCTCGACGCCGACGCCGTCGTGCGCCTCCACTTCCGCGCCGCGCACGTCGTGGGCATGATCGGCTTCGCGCCCGGCTTCCCCTATCTCCTCGGCCTCCCCCAGGCGCTCCGCCTTCCCCGCCGGGGGACGCCGCGGACGAGCGTCCCGGCGGGATCGGTGGCGATCGCCGAGGGGCAGACCGGCATCTATCCGCGCGAGAGCCCGGGAGGCTGGCACCTCATCGGTCGCACGACGCTCTCGCTCTTCGACCCGCACCGTGATCCCCCCGCGCTGCTGCGGGCCGGCGACCGGGTGCGCTTCGTGCCGATCGACACGGCGGCACACGCGCCGGGCGAGGCGGGCCCGGCGAATTCGTCACTCGCCCCGGACGGCCCGGCCCCGCAGGCGACGATCGAAGTGCGCACCTCCGGCATCGCCACGACGGTCGAGGACGCCGGACGAGCGGGATGGCGTGCCGCCGGCGTGCCGGTCGGCGGTGCGGCCGACGACGAAGCGCTCCGCACGGCGAATCTCCTCGTGGGGAATCCCGACGGCGCCGCGGCGATCGAGTTCGCCTTTCAAGGTCCGAGCCTCGCGTTCTCCTCGGGCGCCTGGATCGCGCTTGCCGGCACGGAGTTCGCGGCGAGCGTGTCGCCCGTCGGCGGCGAACCCGCGCCCGTCCCGCCACGCCGTCCGGTCTGGATTCCGCCAGGGGCCACGCTCGACATCGGCACGGCCGCCACGTGCTCCCCGGGCGAAAGACCGAAGGGCATCCGCGGCTGCCTCGCGGTCGCCGGCGGGATCGACGTGCCGGCCGTGCTCGGCAGCCGTTCGACCTGCCTGCGTGCGGGCTTCGGCGGCCACCGCGGCCGCCCCCTCACCCGGGGCGACCGGCTCCCCCTCGGCCAGGGCTCGCTCGCTCCCCCCGCCGACCCCGGCCGCGTCGTCGTCTCGCGGCGATCGGTCGCGGACCCTGCCGCCGACGCCCGCGCATCGACCGACGGCTGCGTCACGCTGCGCGTCGTCGAGGGCCCCGAGTGGGAGCGGTTCCCGGCGGCAGCGCGAGAGCGACTCCTCGTCGCCGCGTTCGGCGTCAGTCACGCTTCCGACCGCACCGGCCTGCGGCTCGAGGGGCCGGCGCTCGCCGGCGGCCCGGGAGGAATCCTCTCCGAGGCGCTCGTGCCGGGCACGGTACAGGTGCCCCCCGACGGCGCGCCGATCGTCGTCGGCGTCGACGCGCCGGTGACCGGCGGCTACGCCCGGATCGCGGTCGTGGCCACGGTCGACCTGCCGCGGCTCGGACAGCTCGGCCCCGGGGACCGAGTACGCTTCACGCTGATCGACGTGGCGCACGCGCGCCGGCTCGCCGGCACGCTGGCCCGCGAGCGATCGAGACGCCGCCTGGGATGGGAGTGTGTGCGATGACCGACGGACGCGGGCGACGGCTGTCGATCGATCTCAATGCCGATCTCGGCGAGTGGGATTCCACCTCCCCCGCGGCCGAAGAGGCCCGCCTCGCCGACCTGCGCCTCATGGGGCAGGTCACGAGCGTGAACGTCGCCTGCGGCGGCCACTGCGGCGACCTGGGATCGATGCGGGCGACGGTCGGCGCGGCGCTCGACCACGGCGTGGCGATCGGCGCCCATCCGTCGTTCGCCGACCGCGAGGGCTTCGGCAGGCGCGACCTCGCCCCCGCCCCCGACCTGCTCCGCCACGCCATCGCCGGACAGATCGCGGCGCTGGCGGGGGTGGCCGCGGCAGCGGGCACGAGGCTCAGCCACGTCAAACCTCACGGCGCCCTCTACACCCTCGCCGCCCGCGAGCGGAGCGTCGCCGACTGCATCGTCCGCGCGGTGGCCGACGTCGACGACCGGATGGCCGTCGTCGGGCCCTCGGGGAGCGAGCTCCTCGCCGCGGCCCGGGCGGCGGGGCTGGGGATCGCCGCCGAGGTGTTCGCCGACCGCGCGTACGCGGACGACGGCCGTCTCCTGCCGCGGGGGCGTGCGGGCGCGATGATCGACGATCCGGAGGCCGCGGCGGAGCGGCTCGTGCGCATCGTGCGCGAGGGGCGCGTGGCCACGGCGGGGGGGCTCGAGATCGCGGTCGAGGCCGACACCGCCTGCCTCCACGGCGACACGCCGGGGGCGGCGGCGATGGCCCGGGCGATCCGCCGGGCCCTCGCCGCGGCGGACATCGACGTGCGGGCGGCTACCGCGCGGCGGTGACCGGCGCCGCCGCCTCCGGCCAGGGAGAGGGCACGGGGGGCAGGGCGGGGGTGAGCGTCGGCTCGGATTCGCGGCCGATCGCGGTCATGTCGATCGCCTCGAAGCCGAGCGTGAACGCGGGGGAGTCGGCCGCCATGCTGAAGTCGCCCGCCGCCGCGTCGGCGAAGAGGGGATCGGCGACGCGCGACCCGCGATCGACCCCGGCGGCCTGCCGCGCCGCGAGGTCCTTGCCGTCGGGGAAGACGACCGGCCCGCCGTCGTGCCAGTAGAGGTTGTCGCGGGCGACGATCCGCTTGCTCCAGTCCCCCTCCGCGAGCTTGCCCTCCCCCTGCCACCAGACGACGTTCTTCTCGAAGCGAAAGCTCGTGTGGTCCTCGACGCGCGTCCGCTGCAATTGCCAGTCGCGGGCGTCGGCGAGGATGTTGTTTTCGACGACGTTGTCGCGGCCGTAGTGCTGGTGGAAACTCCCCGACGTCACCCGATGGACGACGTTCTTCCGCAACACCACGCCGGTCGACCCCTCGTCGGTGTACAGTCCCCAGCCGCCGTAGCCGTGGCTCACGACGTCGTGGACGTGGTTTTGCTCGACGACGACGCCGGGCCCTGCGCCGAGGGTGTAGACGCCTCCCATGTCGGAGAGGACTCCCTGGCCGAGCGAATGGAGATGGTTGCCGCGGACCACGTTGTGGTGGGCCGAGGTCGGCCCGTAGCCCCAGGTCCATCCCACCGAGACGCCGGTATAGGCGAAGTCGGAGACGTCGCAGCGTTCGAGGAGCGTGTGGTCGGCGTGGCCGATCCAGACGCCGATCCCCGCCGGATGGAGGCGGCCCCCGGCGCGGATCGTGCAATCGCGGACGACGTTCCCGGTGACGGCGGTGAACAGGTCCCCGGGCGGGGAGATGGTGCCGACCATCACGCCGCCCGCGCCGAGATCCACCAGTTCGCACGATTCGAGCCGGCACTCGTGCGTGCCGACGCCGAGCGAGATCCCGTAGCGGCCGACGTGACGGACGCCGACGCGGGAGAGCGTCACGGCACGGGCGCCGGCGATCGACACCGCCGCGTTGACGTTCAGGTCTCCCTGCGCGTAGGCCTGCCCGCGCGCGGGCATCGGCCAGTTGCCGTGCGCGAAGGAGAGCCCTTCGACGCGCAGGTACGCCACCTTCTTCTTCTCGGCGGTGTCGCCACGGATCGCCAGCAGCGTGTCGACGCGCGGCGCGATCACTTCCGTGGCATCGGGCGACTCGCCGTCGAGGGGGCAGTAGGTGAGCGAGCCGCTGGCCACGTCGAGATACCACGAGCCCGGCGCACCCAGCGCCTCGCGCACGTTCTCGAAACGGAACCGACTCCCCTGCGGAAACGACGCCCAGCTCTCCTTGGACGACGACGTGCCGGCGAGCGTCAGCACCGCCTCGTCGGCGGCGCTTCCCGGCTCGATCGACGCGATCCGCATCCGCGCCATGCTCCACAGGTGGACCGCCACCACCTCGACCGAGTCGCGGTCGGCCCAGTCGCGGACGACGTCCGCCGCCGCGGCGGCGAAACGGTCGTGCCCCTTCCCCTCGGCCGCGGGCGACGGGTCGAGGGCGCCGGTGACGCGGTACCAGCCCCCGGCCGGCAGCGTGGGGCGGAAGCGGCGCTGGCCGTCGACGAAGAGCTGCGTGAACCGCCACTTCCCCGCTTTCACCTCCGGAAGCTCCGCCGTCCAGCGCGGCCGGCCGTCGACCTCGCTCACCGTCCAGGCGGAGACGCGCCGGCCTCCGCTGAACACCGGCCGCGCCCCGGGGGCCGCCTTGATCACCGTCGGCGACTTCTCCGTGCCGGAGTCGTCGGCGCCGATGACGAGCGTCTCGGCCAGTTCGTAGCGGCCGTCGGCCACCTCGACGGTCACCGGGACGTTGATCGCACCTTTGGCGCGCTGTTCACGCACCAGATCGAGGGCGCGCCTGAGCGAGGCCACGGGCCTTCCGGGCCGGCCGTCGGCGGCGTCGTCGCCGTCGGGGGCCACGTGGACGTTGGCCGCGGAGACGGACCGCGCGAGGATCACGACCCCGACGAGCAGGACCGCGGCCCCGCCAACGGCGTGCGCGACCGTCCCTCTTCCTCTCCCGGACATCGTCACCGCACCCATCGCTCGCCCCCTCGGTCTGGTCCCATGCGGCACCACAGGCGGCGCCGCCGAGCGACCAATGTCCATCGCCGTTCCTCGGGACGTCAACCGTCGCTCGCCCGCGCCTCGCCCGATCACCCGGCGCCGCGGAAGTTCGGCCGCAGCCGCCACAGGCCGGTGTCGAGCCGGCCCAGGAGACCGACCATCACTCCCGAGGGATCGACGGCCACGACCGGCCCGCCCTCCGGGAGCCCGGGAAGCTCGGCGGCGCCGAGAAGCCCGCCGCGGACGGCCCGGTCGAGAAGCGGCTGGTCGATCACCGCCCGCGGCAGGTGGGGGAGGGCGTCGAGCGGCGGCCGCAGCACCCGCGCGAGCGATTCCCGGCAGACGTCGTCCATCGGCACCGACTCCGCCGCGGAAAACGGGCCGACCTGCGTCCGCCGCAACGACTCCATCACCGCCTGCGTGCCGAGGGCCAGCGCCAGATCGCGGCCGATCGCCCGGATGAAGGTGCCCGCGGAGCACTCGACGTCGACCGCGAGGCGCGGCCACTCCCAGGCCGTCACGACCAGCCGCTCGATCCGCACCGGCCGCGCCGGCAGCTCGACCGGCCGCCCCTTGCGCGCGAGCGTGTAGGCCCGCTTGCCGTCGACGTGCACCGCCGAGTAATCGCAGGGCCGCTGGAGGATGTCGCCGCGGAAGCCCGCCGCGGCGGACTCGATCTCCTCCCGCGACGGCACGCGCGGATGCTCCTCTTCCGTCACGAGCGTCTCGAGGTCGTCGGAGGGGCTCGAGCGGCCGAGGAGGAAGACGGCGTCGTAGCGCTTCGACTGCGCGTGGAGCGAGTCGACCAGGCGCGTGGCATGCCCCAGGCAGACGACGACCACGCCGCTGGCCAGCGGATCGAGCGTGCCGGCGTGGCCGACGCTCTTCATCCCGGCGGCACGGGCCACCACGTCGACGACGCGGCGGCTCGTGACCCCGGCCGGCTTGTCAACCGGGATCACACCCGTGAATGGGAAATCCATGGAGCGTCGCCACCTCGTCGGCCGTCTTTCCCGCGAGCCGCACGCGGGCCCGCAGCGCGCGCGAATCGTCGACGGCGCCCGCCACGAGCCGGTCGAACTTCAAATCGACGAGCCGCGCCGTCTCCGCCGGATCGGCCTTCGCGTGGCCGAGCGGATGCCGCACCAGACCGCTCTCGAGCCTTCCGAACGTCGCATGATCGACCGACAGGCTCGTGGGGATGCCGTCGGGATAGAGCGCGTCGTACTCCGGGCCGCCGTGGATGATCGCCATCCGCTCGATCAGCTCCCGCACCTGCGGCTCGGCGATCATGCCGTCGTCGTAGTCCGCCGGCAGGAGCATCGCCGTCTCCCAGCCGGGCGACTGGCCGCGGCGGGCGGCGGCGGCGGCCTTCGCGATCGTCCGGCCGAGGATGTAGGGGAGCGAATGGTCGGCCGATTGCCGCGTCGTGGGGGTCCGCTTGGCCGGATCGGCGATGATCGAGAAGGCCGGCTCGTAGATCGCCACCTCGATGCGGCGGATCCCGGCCGGATCGGCGGCCAGGCCCGGCTCGCGCGTGAAGAGATCGAAGAGGGCCTGCAGGGCCCCGGCCGACTGGTGCTCGTAGAGGCCGAGCTTGAAGTGCATGGAGTGGATGGCGAAGGCGTCGCCGGAGAGTCCGAGCTCGAGATCGAAGGGGCTGCGGCCGTCGGGGCAGGGGACGCTCCGCCGGTAGATCGCCAGCGGATTGCGGAACACGTCCTGCGGGCCGACGAAGCCGGCCAACGCCCGCCGCGCCGCCGACACCGCCACCTCCGCGGAGAGCGCCGCCGACGCCCCCTTGCTGTCGGAGAGTTGGTGACCGGCCCGAATGGCGCGCGTGGGGACGTAATGCGCCACCACCATGCCGATCGCCGACTCGATGGCGGCCGCGTCGCCACCGGTGGCCGCCGCGAACGCCGCGGCGCTGGCGACCGCGCCGTGGTGGACATGATCGATCGCGTACTTCCGCAGCGGGAAGACCTCCGCGAGCCGGCCGCGGATCTCGTCGATCAGCAGCATCACCCGAAGCGTGGCGTCGCCGTCGAGCCCCGCCTGGCGGGCCGCGGCGAGCGCCACGGGATAGAAGTCGTTGTGGCCGAACTCCCCCGCCACGCGTCCCTTGGCGGCGTCGTGGCCGAAGTTCGTGCCGTTGGAATCCCACTCGCGCACCGCCGAGCAGTCGGCCGCCACTCCCTTCTCCACCGCCACCGGCCGCAGGCTCCCCAGGCAGATCGCCCCCCGGCTCCCGGCGGCGGGGGGCGACGCGAGGGCCTCGCGACGCAGCACGGCGGGGGCGTTGGCTCCCGCGGCGAGCGCCGAGACGCCGCAGCCGATCGAGTCGAGGTGGAAGCGTTCGAGGAGTGCGAGCGTCGCCGCGCCGATGCGGTTCCCCCCATGGAGGAACTCGAGGCAGTACTCGGCGAGTCCCCGTGCCTGGTTGGAATCGGCGGGGAGGAGCCTCGTGGCGCCGGCACCGGGCACGCCACGGGAGGGGGGGACGGGCGCTGGCATGGAGGATCGCTCGGAACGATTGGAACCGGTCCACGGGCGGCGTCGATGCCGCGGAGGAGGGTTCCTCGAGAAGACGGTTCGACAGTTCTACCCGATCGACCGACAATGGTCGGACCCGGGCCGCCCGCACCGCCCGCGCCGTCCCCTTCCCGCGTCCTTCCCCGGCACTCCAGCGCCATGCAACCGGAACGCCTCGGCCCCTACCGGATCGGCGAGCGCCTCGGCCGCGGCGGCATGGGGAGCGTGTACGAGGCGATCGACACCGACACCGGCCAGGCGGTCGCCGTCAAGGTCCTCGCGTCGCACCTCGCCGACGACGCCGGCCTCCAGGCCCGCTTCCGCGCGGAGATCGACACGCTCAAGAGCCTCCGTCACCCGGGGATCGTGCAGCTGCTCGCCTTCGGCGAGGAGGACGACCAGCCCTACTTCGCCATGGAGCTGGTGCGCGGCAAGACCGTCGAGCAGCTCCTCCGCTCGGGCCGCCGCTTCACCTGGCGCGAGACGGTGGCCACCGCCAGCGCCATCGCCCGCGCGCTCAAAGTCGCCCATGACCACGGCGTGATCCACCGCGATCTCAAGCCCTCCAATCTCCTCGTCGCCGACGGCACCTCGCCCGGCGAAGGGGTGAAGCTCGCCGACTTCGGCATCGCGAAGCTCTTCGGCGCCGCCGCCCACACCGCCCACGGCAACATCGTCGGCACCGCCGAGTACATGGCACCGGAGCAGGCGACGGGGCAGGCGGTCGACGGCCGGGCCGACCTCTACGCGCTGGGCCTGGTGATGTACGCCATGCTCGCCGGCCGGCCGCCGTTCCGCGGCGTGCAGGCGACGGAGGTGATCGAGAAGCAGCGGAGCGTCCGACCGCCGCGCGTGGCGAGCGTGGCCGAAGGGGTGCCGCCGGAGCTCGACACGCTCATCGACCGGCTCCTGGCGAAGGATCCCGACTCCCGGCCGGCCAGTGCCCTGGCGCTGCAGCGGCTCCTCGCGGCGATCGAGGCCCACGTTCCCGACGGCGCGCCCGGGGCCACCGGTGCCGGCGACAAGCCGCCCGAGAAGCTCGTCATCGCCGATCTGGCGAGGCCCGGGGAGGGCCCTGCCGCGGCGCCCCTCCCCGCGGCGGGCGACCGGACCACCCTCGTGGGCTCGATCCATCCCTCTCCACCACGGCCTCCTTCCGCCGAACCGCCTCCGACGCCGGATTCGACCGGCGGACCGAGGAGCGGCACGCCGACGGTGGGCTCGGCGGGTCCGGCGGGCCGCGAGGAACCGAAGACCCCGTCGGCGGCGACGGCCGTGCCGAGCGAGGAGCTGACCCGCGCGGCGATCGCCGGCAGCGCTTCGACGACGCGCGTCGATACCGGCGTTCATCGCCGCCACACCACGCTCGCCGAGCTCGACCGGGCCGACGCAGACCGGCGCAGGCGGGCCGAGACACGAACCGCACGCTGGCAGCAGGCGCTGGCCCTGGCGATCGCCGCGACGGTCCTCGGCGGCGGCTGGTGGCTCCTCCAGCCCCCCTCGGCCGACAGTCTCTACGCCCGCATCAAGGAGATCTCCACCGCCGACGACCGCGATCTCCGCGACGCCGCCGGCACGATCGAACGCTTCCTCACGCTCCATCCCGACGACCCGCGGGCCGGCGAGGTGGCGGCGCTGGAGCGCACGATCGCCATCGACCGCCTCGAACGCCGCGCCCGCCGCAAGGCCCGCTCCGGCCGCCTCCTCTCGGCGCCGGAACGCGACTACCGCGCCGCGATGGCCCGCGAGGAGGAGAGCCCCGCTGCGTGCCTCGACGCCCTCGAGGCGCTCCTGGCCCTCGAGCCGCTCCCCGGCGGAGGGGCCGAAGAGGAGGACACCTCGCTGTGGCACGATCTGGCTCGGCGGCAGATCGCCCGCCTGGCGCCCTTGGCACTCGAGGAGCGGCAGCAGGACGACGCCCGCATCGACGAGGCGATCGCCGCCGCCGCCCGGCTCCTGGACGCCGCGGCAGGCGCCCCCGATGCCAGCGGCCGCGCGGCGATCCTCGCCGAGCGCCGCGCGCTGCTCGAAGGGCTCCTCGGCACCTACGCCGGCCGGCCGCACACCGAAGTGGCACTCGAGCGCGTGCGGGCGCTGCTCGCCGAGCAGGTGACCCCCGAGGACGCCTCCGGCCAGACACCGTCCGACACCGCACCGATCGACTCCCCGCAGCCAGAGGCGCAGCCGTGACCCACTCCTCCGTCCCCCGCCCCCGCAGCCACACGGCCTTCGCCCGCGCCAAATCGCTCATCCCCGGTGGGGTGAACTCGCCGGCCCGGGCCTTCGGCGGCGTCGGCGGCGAGCCGCTGTTCTTCGCGCGGGCCGACGGCCAGTGGCTCACCGACGTCGACGGCGGCCGGTACCTCGACTACATCGGCTCCTGGGGCCCGATGATCCTCGGCCACCGCCACCCGCGCGTCGTGGCGGCGATCGAGGACGCGCTGTCGCGCGGGACGAGCTACGGCGCCCCGACGGAGGCCGAGAGCGTCCTGGCCGAGGCGATCATCGCGGCGGTGCCGTCGGTGGAGAAGGTGCGGATGGTGAGCTCCGGCACCGAGGCCACGATGAGCGCGGTGCGGCTGGCGCGCGGATACACCGGCCGGACCGGAATCGTGAAGTTCGCCGGCAACTACCACGGCCACGTCGACAGTCTGCTGGTCGCCGCCGGCTCCTCGGCGGCCACCCTCGGCGTGCCCGACTCCCCCGGCGTCACTCCCGGCGCGACGCAGGACACGTTCGTCCTCGACTACGGCGCTACCGACCAGCTCGAAGCGCTCTTCGCCGCGCGCGGCGACTCGATCGCCGCGGTGATCCTCGAGCCGGTCGTGGGAAACATGGGGCTGGTGATGCCGCCGCGGGAGTTCCTCCTCGTGGCCCGCCGCCTCACGGAGAAGCATGGCGCCGTGCTGGTGTTCGACGAGGTGATGACCGGCTTCCGCCTGGCCTACGGCGGCGCCCAGGAGCTCCTCGGCATCACGCCCGACCTCACCACCCTCGGCAAGATCGTCGGCGGCGGCCTGCCGCTGGGGGCCTACGGCGGCAAGCGCGAGATCATGGACCAGGTTCTCCCCGCCGGGAAGGTGTTCCAGGCGGGCACCCTCTCCGGCAATCCGCTCGCCGTGGCCGCCGGCACCGCGACGCTCGCCGAGCTCGCGGCCTCCCCCCCCTACGCCCGCCTCGAAGCCGCGGGGGCCCGCCTCGAGGAGGGCTTCCGCACCGCCGCGGCCGCCGCCGGCGTGCCGGTCACGATCGCCCGCGCCGGGAGCATGATGACGATGTTCTTCCAGCGCGGCACGCCGCGGCCGGTGACCGACTGGAAGAGCGCCTCGCAGAGCGACACCGCCGCCTACGCCCGCTTCTTCTGGGGCATGATCGACCGCGGCGTCTATCTCCCCTGCAGCCAGTACGAGGCGCTGTTCATTTCCGCCGCGCATGGCGACGCCGACATCGAGGCCACCGTCGCCGCGGCCCGCGAGACGCTCGCGGCGCTGGGTCCGGCGTCGGCCTGACCACCGTCTCACCCCAGGTGGAAGTCGACCACCAGCGGGAGGTGGTCGGAGGCGTCGCGCGTGAGGCGCGTCCGCACCACCCGCGCCTTCCGCACCTCGACGCCGCCGCGCGTGAACGCCTTGTCGAGCGACCCCAGCGGCAGCCAGGCGGGGAAGGAGCGGAAGGACGAAGGGGGGCTCGTCACCTGCCGGAAGCCTTCGGCCGCGAGCGTGCCCGAGTGGAGCGCGTCGCGCCAGTCGTTGAAGTCGCCGACGATCAGCGTCGGGTGCTCCGCGCCCGAGCGGAAGAGGGGGTGCCTGAGGAGCCGGTCGACCTGCCAGCGCCGCTCCCCTTCGCCGAGGCCCAGATGGGTGTGGACCAGATGGAGCGGCCCCTCCGGCGACTCGACCAGCAGGAGCTGCGCACCCCGCGGCTTCTTCGTGCCGAGGCGGAGCGAGAGGCGGTGGCGGCTGGCGACGGGGTAGCGCGAGAGGACGAGGTTGCCGTAGGTGCCGCCGCCGACGGTGACGTTCGACTGGAAGGCGGCATGGAAGAGGAAGCGGCGGGCGAGGAGCCGCGGCTGGTCGTCGTGGGAGCTCCGCCGCACGAGCCGGTCGACCTCCTGCAGGCAGACGAGATCCGGATTCTCCGCCTCGATCGCCTCGACGATCCGCTCGATCCGGTAGCGCCGGTCGCGGCCGCCGATCCCCTTGTGGATGTTCCAGGAGAGGAGGCGCATGTCACCCGCCGGCGCCCTTTCGACGCACGAACGCCCGCTGCACGCGGGCCACGCACGAGCGGCCGTCGGCCGACAGGAGCGCACACTGGGCCTCTCCCGAGGCCGCGGCGAGGAGCACCTTCCGGACCCGCGTCGGCTCCCCCTCGGCGATGTCGGCGTCGACGTCGTCGATCGTGAGGCCGTGGCAGGCGCACAGCGCCCCGGCCGGATTCTTCGGCCAGTGGACGCCGCGGACGCGCGCCGCCTCGACGACCCGTTCGACGTCGTCGAAATAGCCCACCGGGCAGGTCTCGGTGTCGCACCAGGCCGCCGGCTCGCCGAGGCTCTCGGCGTCGACCGGATCGAGCCGGGCGCGAAGCGTGGCCGCGGGCACCGGGATTCCCTCGGCGCCGCAGCGGGGGCAGAGCGGCCGGCCGGACTGCTCCGGCTCCTTGCAGAAGGCTTTGTTCATCCCTTCAAGTGTACCGCCATCCCCGCCCGCCGCCCCTTCCCGGATTCCCCCATGCCCGGCCACGACGACATCCGCATCGGCACGCTCGTGCCGGCCCACGACCGTACCCCCGAGGTCATCGGCGCGCTGCTCCCCCACGGCTTCGAGTCGTTCCAGGTGAGCTTCGGCCGCAGCCTCGCCGGCCGCGATCCGGCGGCGCTGGCCCTTTCGCTTCGCGACCTCCTCGACGCCGCGCCGAGGGGCCCGGAAGAGCCCGCCCCGCGGGTCAGCGCCCTGGGACTCTACGGCAATCCCCTCACGAGCCCCGAAACGGTCGCCGACTGGGAGACGCTCATCGACGCGGCCCCCGCCTTCGGCTGCGACATCGTCGCCGGGTTCGCCGGACGGATCCCCGGCCGGCCGGTGCCGGAGTCGATGACCCGCTTCGGAGAGGTCTTCCGGCCGCTCGCCGCGCGAGCCGCCGACCGCGGCGTCCGCATCGCCTTCGAGAACTGCGACAAGCGCGGCGACTGGACCAGCGGCGACTGGAACATCGCCCACGCTCCGCGGGCCTGGGAGATGATGTTCGCCGAGGTGGAGAGCCCGGTCATCGGCCTCGAGTGGGAGCCCTGCCACCAGATGGCGAGCCTCGTCGACCCGATCCCGCAGATCCGCCGCTGGGCGCACCGCATCTGGCACGTCCACGGCAAGGACGCCACGGTCGACTGGCACCTCCTCCGCGAGCACGGTCTCCGCGGCGGCGTGCAGTGGCTCCACCACCGCACCCCCGGCTTCGGCGACACCGACTGGACGCGCGTCATCTCCGAACTGCGCCTCGCCGGCTGGCGCGGCAGCATCGACATCGAGGGCTTCCACGACCCTGTCTACCGCGACGCTCTCGAGACGACCGGCCAGGTCGCGGCGCTCGACCATCTCAAGCGCTGCCGCGGCGGCGCGTA
>CAWUOA010000045.1:0-15073 GCA_963923225.1 uncultured Planctomycetaceae bacterium | reverse complement strand
CACGCCGCCGTCGACACGCTGGCTTCCGACCTGGCCTTCGCCGCACCCGAGGAGGCCCACGTCTCCCCCGAGGCGGTCGATCCCGACACGGGATTCTTCCTCGAGAAACTCCTCGCCCACGAGCGCGAGGGCTTCCTCTGGCAGAAGCTCCGTGCCCCGCGCAGCTACGACTACAAGAAGGCCGAGAACAAGGGCTACAACGAGCGTTACCGCATGCCCCAGTTCCCCTTCGACGCCGCACAGCGCGAAGCGGTGATGACGTTCGTGCTGGGCCTGGTCTCCGAGCCGCCCGCACCGCAATTCGTCTACAAGCCGTCGCCGCGCGAGCAGGCGAGGCTGGCAGGCTTGAAGGTCGCCGAACAGTACAACTGCGGCGGCTGCCACGTGCTGCAGATGGATCGGTGGGACGTCCGCTTCAAGCCCGAGGCGCTCGGCGAGGGCCAGGAGACCGCCGACTATCCGTTCCTGTCCCCCCACTTCACCCCGGCCGAGGTGTCCTCGTCCCTGGCCGTCGATCGCCAGGGATTGAGGAAGGCCACGCTCGTGGGGATGCCGGTGCTCGATCCGGAGACGGGCCTTCCCCAGCGAGTCGACGAGGACGGGACTCCGGTCGAGGCGGACGACCCGGAGGGCCGGGGCACGCCCGTGATGCTCTTCCGTGACGCGCTGGTCGACGGGGCTCCGCGCATCGTCGGTGGAACGAATGTGAACGTCCCGGACGAGGCGATGCGTGCCGGCAGGCATTATCCGGCCCAGGGGGGGGATCTGGCCCGACTGCTCTTCCCGGTGGTGATCGCCGACGAGAAGCAGATCAACCCCAACGTCAAGCCGGACGACGCCTGGGGATGGCTGCCGCCGCCGCTGATCGGCGAGGGGAAGAAGGTTCAGTCCGGATGGCTGCACCGCTTCCTGCTCAACCCGACGATGATCCGGCCCGCCGCCGTGCTGCGGATGCCGAAGTTCAACTTCCAGTCGTCGGAGGCCGCGGCCCTCGTCGATTACTTCGCCGTCGTCGACGGAGCCGACTATCCTTACGTGTACGACCCGCGCCTCGACGAATCGACCGTCGCGGCGACGGAAGCGACTCGTCCCGGCCATCTCGACGGCGCGATGAAGATCGTCACGAACAACAACTACTGCGTGAAGTGCCATCTCGTCGGGTCGTATGCCCCGCCGGGCAATCCGAAGGCGCTGGCACCGCAGCTCGAGGCGGTGCACGAACGGCTCCGTCCCGGCTACGTCCACGACTGGATCGCCAATCCGAAGCGGTTCCTGCCGTACACCGGCATGCCCGTCAACATCCCGTTCGACAAGCCGGTGAGCCAGGATCTCTATCCCGGCGACAGTGTTCAGCAGGTCGACGCGCTGACCGATCTGCTCATGCATTACGACCGGTTCGCGAAGAAGGCCCTGTCGCTCGACGCGTATCTCAAGCAGCCGGCGGAGCCGCCCGCGGCGGTGCCCTCGGCGTCGTTGCCGCCGGTCGCCCCCGCGGAGAGGCCGTCCGCCGGCGCCCTCCCCGACGACGAACGGCCGCTGGGTGCCGCGGCGTCAGCGGCCGAGCCGGCGTCCGATGCCGCGAGTTGATTCCTTCGATCCCCTTTCCCTGCCCCCTCCCCGCCCGCCCGCTCCCTCCTCCGGAGACCTCCCCATGATCCGCAAGCCGATCATCGCCCGCGTGTCGGGGCCCCTGGCCCTGACCGCCTCCTTCGTCCTCGCCGCGGCACCCGTCCACGCCGACGACTGGGGCACGATCAAGGGCAAGTTCAAGTTCGGCGGCACCGCCCCCGCCGCGGCCGAGTTGAAGGCCGACAAGGACGTCGAGGTGTGTGGCAAGCACAAGCTCCAGAACGAGGAGCTCGTCGTCGGCGCCGACGGTGGCGTGGCCAACGTCGTGGTCTTCGTGCGTGACAAGGACGTGAAGATCCATCCCGATCTCGCCGGCAAGAAGGACGCCATCGAGATGGACAACAAGAATTGCCGCTTCGAGCCCCACGTGGTGTTCGTGGAGACCAATCAGCCGCTCAAGCTGAAGAACTCCGACTCGGTCGGCCACAACAGCAACGTGGCGACGATCAAGAATCCCCCGTCCAACAGCCTCATCGCCGCCGGCGGCGACTCGACCGTGATCTTCAAGAGCGAAGAGGCGATCCCCGCCCAGGTGACCTGCAACATCCACCCCTGGATGAAGGGCTGGGTGCTCGTCCGCCCCAATCCCTACGCCTCCGTGTCGGCGGCCGACGGGAGCTTCGAGATCAAGAACGTGCCCGCCGGCGAGGTCGAGCTCCAACTGTGGCACGAGAAGGCCGGCTACATCGGCGAGATCAAGGTCGGCGGCAAAGCCGAGAAGATCGCCAAGGGCCGGAAGAAGATGAAGGTTGCAGCCGGCGACAACGACCTCGGGGAGATGCTGCTCGATGCGAGCCTGTTCAGCAAGAAGTGATTCGACCTCGCCCGCCACGCTCCGCCGTCGGCACGGCGGCGGAGCTGGGAGGGCCGCGGTTCTGGTGGTCGCCCTCTCGGCGATCGTCACCACCGGATGTTCCGACGGCCGCCTCGCGCAGCCGGTCGCCGACGCGGCCGCCGCGGAGCGGCTGCGCGGCGTCCTCGCCGACGCGTCGTCCGCGGGCGCTGCGGGCGACGGTGCCGCCGCTCCCGTCGGAACCGGCTGGGGGACCCTCAAGGGGCGATTCACGTTCGCCGGGACGCCCGCCGATCCCAAGGCGTTGGTCGTCGACAAGGACACCGAGGTTTGCACCAAGGACGGCGTCAAGCTCTACGACCGCTCCCTGGTGGTGGATCCGTCGTCGAAGGGGCTCGCCAACGTGGTGGTCTTCGTCCGGAAGGCGAGCCGGGTGAAGGAGGCGACCCCGTCGCCGGAGGCGTTGGTGTTCGACCAGAAGCAGTGTGAGTTCATCACGCCGGTGTTCGCCGCGCGGGTGGGCCAGGCGATCGACGTCCACAACAGCGATCCGGTCGGCCACAACACGAACATCGCCGGCACGAGCTTCAATCAGCTGATCCCCGCGGGGCAGGGCACGCTGTTCAAGCCCGACGCGGAAACCGGCATGCCGACGATGGTCACCTGCAACATCCATCCGTGGATGAAGTCCTACGTCGTCTTCCGCAAGGACGGATACGTGGCCGTGAGCGGCGCCGACGGCACGTTCTCGATCCCCGATCTTCCGGCCGGCGAAGTCCTCGAGTTCCAGGTGTGGCACGAACGCTCGACCGGCCCCAACGGCGCCCTGGGACTCACCAATCCGGAATTGAAGTGGACCCCGAAGGGTCGTTTCCAGGTGAAGCTCGATCCCGACCAGGTCAAGGACATCGGCACTCTCGAGGTGCCCGCGTCCGCCCTCGGCGGCTGACGTTCCGACCGTTCCCTTCCCGATGCCTGCCATGAACCCTCTTCGATCCCTGGCCCTCCATTCCGCCACGGTCCGGCCCGTCCGGACGCTGCTGGTCCTCGCCGGCGTCCTCTCCCTCCCGGGGTGCGGCGCGACGCCACCGGCATGGTTTCGCTCGAACATGGTGGAGGCCACGAAGCAGTCGCTCACGGCGGAGCAGCAGCGGCAGGTCTCCACGATTCTGCTGGCCATGTTCGGAACGCCGGACGAGCCCGTGGCGCCGGCGGAAGCGGGGCTCGACGCGGCGAAGCTCAAGCTGGCGGCCGGGCCGGTGCGGAGCGACATCGTCGGCCGCAAGAACGGTCTGTACCGCGAGCACTGTGCCCACTGCCACGGGGTGACGGGCGACGCGCTCGGGCCGACCGCGGCGTTCCTCAATCCCTATCCCCGCGACTACCGGCCCGGAGTGTTCAAGTTCAAGAGCACCGAGCGGGCCGACAAGCCGACGCACCCCGACCTGGTGCGGATCCTCAAGAACGGCATCCCCGGCACGTCGATGCCCTCCTTCGCCCTCCTCTCCGAGACCCAGATCGACGCCCTCGCGGAGTACGTCAAGTATCTGTCGATCCGCGGCGAGACGGAGCTCGCGCTGATGCGGGCCTACTTCGAGCTCGACGACGACGCCCAGGGCAAGCTCCCCGAGACGCGGGAGTTCCTCGTCGGGGAGATGCTGGCCCCGGTCGCGGAGAAGTGGAAGACCGCGGCGGACGCCCTGATCCCCGTGCCGGAGATGCCCGCCGACATCGACATGGCGGCGTCGATCGCCAAGGGGCGGGAGCTGTTCTACGGCGACAAGGCCAACTGCGTGAAGTGCCACGGTCCGACGGCGCTCGGCGACGGCCAGGCCAACGACTACGACGATTGGAACAAGGCGATCGTGACCTGGAAGCAGGAGCTCGCCTCCGCCGACGGCGCGGCCAAGAGCACCGCACGAAAGGTCCTCGAGGGTGATTCCCTCGAGCCTCGCACGATCCCTCCGCGCAATCTCCGCCAGGGGATCTATCGCGGCGGCCGGCGTCCGATCGACATCTACTACCGGGTTCATGCCGGCATCAACGGTGCACCGATGCCCGCCGCCAAGGGGACGATCTCCCCGGAGGACATCTGGCACATCGTCAACTACGTGCGGTCGCTTCCCTACGAACTCGACGGCGAGCTCGGGGCCGACCGCCCCGCGATCGCCCGCGACAGATTCTGAAGTCCCGCTCCCCGCGTCGTCCCCTCCGGGGATCGCGACGCCTTCCCCACAAGCCCCGAACGATCCGCCGGAGCCGATGGCCGTGAGTAACGACACCCGAGACGATGCCCCCCTGCCGGCCGAATGGGATTCGGTGCTGCCCAAGGGGCGGCGCTGGGCTGGGATGGCGTGGAGCGTGATATTCCTCCTGGTGCCGGTGTTGGGAACGGCCTGCTTCGTCGTGGCTCCGTGGTACGACCACTGGCTGCCCAAGGACGTCTCCGTCCACGGCCGCTCCATCGACTCCCTCTTCTACTTCATCCTCGTGCTCACCGGGGTGGTGTTCCTCGCCACGGAACTGCTGCTCTTCTGGTTCATGTGGAAGTACGACGCGTCGGTGACGAACACCCCCGCGAAGTACATCCACGGCAGCCACACGCTCGAGGTGGTGTGGACGATCATCCCGGCCGCCACGATGCTCTTCCTCGCCATCTACCAGATGAACACCTGGGCCGACGTGAAGATGCGCCGTCCGCGCATGGCGCCCTCCGCCGAGGTCGTCGCCCGCCAGTTCGAGTGGCGGATCCGCTATCCCGGCCGTGACGGCACGCTCGGCACCGACGACGACCTGTTCGTGGTCAACGATCTCCACGTCCCGGTCGACGAGGACTTCCTCGTCCAGCTCAAGAGCATGGACGTGCTCCACAGCTTCTTCCTGCCGAACCTGCGCGTGAAGCAGGACGCCGTGCCCGGCATGAAGCAGCCGGTGTGGTTCCGCGCCACCGAGACCGGCACCTACGACATCGTGTGCGCGGAGATCTGCGGGTGGGGCCACTACAAGATGAAGGGGCGCGTGACGGTGGAGTCGCGCGCCGATTTCGAGCGTTGGCTCGCCGGCGTCGAGGCGGCCCAGGAGGCCACGCAGCGTGGCCCCGAGGACGCCCCCGTGGCCGCGGCCGACTGACGTCGTCCCCTCCCGTCCCCCTCCCCACCGCACCCGCACTCGACACACCCCGAGCGATCCCCGGAGGAAAGCCATGAGCACCGTCACCCACTCCACCGCACCGGCGCAGGCCGGATCGGCCGGCCTCGACGCCCACCACGGCGGTGGCCATGGGAAACCGTCCTTGTCGACGTTCCTCTCGACGTACGTCTTCTCCAAGGATCACAAGGTCATCGGCCTGCAGTTCCTCTTCTCCACGCTCGTGTGGTTCCTCATCGGCGGCCTGCTCGCCCTGGCGGTGCGGTGGCAGGTGGCCTGGCCGTGGTCCGACGTGCCTGTCCTCGGCAAGATGTTCGCCCAGCAGGGCGGGCAGATGGCGCCCGAGTTCTACACCATGCTCTTCACGATGCATGCCTCGGTGATGATCTTCCTCGTGATCATCCCGATCCTCGCCGGTGCCTTCGGCAACTTCCTCATCCCGTTGATGATCGGCGCCGACGACATGGCTTTCCCCACGCTCAACATGCTGAGCTACTGGTTCATGTGGCCGGCGTTCTTCTTCTTCGGAGCCAGCTTCTTCGTCGAGGGCGGAGCCGCGGCCGGCGGTTGGACGAGCTATCCGCCGCTCTCCACGAACCTCCATTCCGCCCCCGGCAGCGGCATGGGGCAGACCCTCTGGCTCCTCGGCCTGACGATGGTCGGCGTATCGTCGATGCTCGGTAGCGTCAACTACATGACGACGATCATCCTCATGCGGGCCCCGGGCATGACGATGTTCCGCCTGCCGATGACGATCTGGGCGATGTTCATCACCGCCATCCTCCAGGCCTTCGCCCTTCCCGTGCTCACCGCCGCCGGCTTCATGCAGCTGATGGACCGGATGCTCGGCACCGGCTTCTTCATCCCGGAGGGCCTGGTGATCAACAACGCGATCTCGGGCGCCGGCGGCGGCCAGCCGCTTCTCTGGCAGCACCTCTTCTGGTTCTACAGCCATCCGGCCGTCTACATCATGATCCTGCCGGCGATGGGCATGGTGTCGGACATCCTCACGACGTTCGCGCGCAAGCCGCTGTTCGGCTACCGTCCGATGGTCTACTCCATCGCCGGCATCGCCGGGCTCGGGTTCATCGTGTGGGGCCACCACATGTTCGTGTCGGGGATGAATCCGGCCCTCGGCATCACGTTCATGGTGGCGACGATGATGATCGCCCTGCCGAGCGCCGTGAAGACGTTCAACTGGTTGGGCACCGTCTGGGGCGGGCGCATCCACTACACGGCGGCGATGCTCTTCGCCCTGTCGTTCGTGGCGATGTTCATCATCGGCGGCCTGTCGGGCATCTTCATGGCCGCCACGCCCGTCGACATCTTCATCCACGACACCTACTTCATCGTCGCCCATTTCCACTACGTGCTCTTCGGCGGCACGGCGATGGGCGTGTTCGCCGGCATCTACTTCTGGTTCCCGAAGATGTTCGGCCGGACGATGAACGAGTTCTGGGGGAAGGTGCACTTCTTCCTGACGTTCGTGTTCTTGAACGGCACGTTCTTCACCATGCACATCCTCGGCGCCGTCGGCTTCCCCCGCCGCCTCGCCGACGCCTACCACTACGAGACCTTCCACCATCTCCAGCCGATGAACGCCTTCATGACCTGGTGCGCGATCGGCATGGTCGCCTCCCAGATCGTCTTCGCGATCAACTTCTTCTGGAGCCTGTTCAACGGCCCGGCCGCCGGCCGCAACCCCTGGCACGCCAACACGCTCGAGTGGACGGCCCCGAGCCCCCCGGGCCACGGCAACTTCGACTTCCAGCCGGTGGTGCACCGTGGACCCTACGAGTACTCGGTGCCGGGCTGCGAAA
Organism: uncultured Planctomycetaceae bacterium; assembly: GCA_963923225.1. Taxonomy (GTDB): domain Bacteria; phylum Planctomycetota; class Planctomycetia; order Pirellulales; family UBA1268; genus QWOP01. The sequence continues at coordinate 7,684 of CAWUOA010000045.1, read as the reverse complement.
AGGATCACCTGATGCAGACCGATCCCCCGCATCCGGCCGAAGCCGTTGCCGCCGCCCACGCGCACTGACCCGGTTCTTCCCCGATGGCACCCGCCCACCTCGGCACCGCCGCTGCGATTCCCACGGTCAACTGGCCGCGCGTGGTCGCATGGATGCTCGTCGCGGTGACGGCGCTGTTGCTGTCGTTCGGGGCCCTGGTGACGACGTACGACGCGGCGATGGCCGTCCCCGACTGGCCGAGCACGTTCGGCCACAACATGCTCCTCTATCCCCTCGGCGACTGGTTTTGGGGGCCCTGGGATCTGTTCCTCGAGCACGGCCACCGTCTGCTCGGCATGGCGGTGGGGCTGCTGTCGCTCGTGCTGGCCGGGGTGACGTTCCGCTCGCAGTCGTCCCCGGCTCTCCGCTGGCTGGTCGTCGCCGCCGTCCTCCTGGTGGTCGTGCAGGGGGCCCTCGGCGGCCTCCGCGTGATTCTCGACGACAAGACCGTCGCCAAGGTCCACGCCTGCACCGGGCCGCTGTTCTTCGCGGTCGCCACGGCGATCGCCGTCCTCGCGGGGCGCCGGGGCGACGATCCGAACGCGACGGCGGTCCACGAGGTCTCGGCGGCCACCGGGCCGGGCGGGCTCTCGCTCCCTTCCTGGGCGGTGGGGGCGTCGCTGCCGACCGCCCTCGTCGTGGCCGCCTATCTCCAACTGGTGGCCGGCGCGCAGTTGCGGCACGCTGACGCCACCCTCGCGCCGCTCACCTTCCGCTGGATGGTGGCGATCCATCTCCTGGGTGCCGTGGCCGTGACGGTCCTCGCGGCGCTCTCGGTCATCGCCTGGCAGCCGCACGAGTCGCGTTCGGCGCGGCGTTGGTCCCGGGCGATCCTCGCGCTCGTCGTCTGTCAGTTGCTCCTGGGTGCCGGGGCCTGGATTTTCACCTGGGGGATGCCCGCCTGGCTCCAGGAGGCCTGGGCGACGGCCGACGCGATGCAGGCCCGCAGTCCCCGCGGGGCCCTGATCGTGACGGCGCACGTCCTCGTCGGCATGGCGATCCTCGGCGCGTCGGTCGTGATGGCCCTGGAGTGGGGCGGAGCGGAGCGTCTGGAGCGGATCGCCGCAGGCCCCCGTGCGGTTCGCGCCGGCCGGATGCGTCTGGTTCCCGAACATGCCGGGGGACGCCGATGACGATTCCCGCCCGTTCCGTCGCCGTCGCCGACGAGGCCTCCCTCGCGGCGGAAAACGGCCTGGCGTCGATGATCGCGGACGCGGCCCGCCTGGCCAGGCCGCGGATCGCGGTGATGGTCCTGGCCACCGTCGCCACCGCGGCGTGGGTCACCTCGGCCGGCCACGTCGATGGCGGAGCCCTTTCCTGGGTGCTCGCAGGCACGCTCGCGGTCGCGGCCAGTTCCAGCATCGCCAACCAGATCCTCGAGCGGCACACCGACCGGTTGATGGCCAGGACGTCCTCCCGCCCCATCGCCGCCGGCCGCCTGGGGGTGCGCGACGCATGGATGGCGACCGGAGTCCTCCTGGTGGTGGGATTGGCCGTCACGTACCGATCGGGCGGGGCGGTGGCGACTCTCGCGTCGCTCCTGACCTGGGCGCTGTACGTCCTCGCCTACACCCCGCTCAAGCGCCTCACCCCGCTCAACACCGCCGTCGGCGCGATCGCCGGGGCGTTGCCGGTGGCCATCGGGTGGGGCGCCGCCGAGGGACCCGCTCGGCTCGTGGCGGGGGACGTGCCCGGAGCCCTCGCCGTCGGCGCGCTGGCCACCGTTCTCTACCTGTGGCAGTTTCCCCACTTCATGGCCATCGCCTGGCTCTACCGCGGCCAGTACGCCGACGCCGGCCTGCGGATGCTCACGGTGGTCGATCCGGGTGGCCTCCGGGCCGCCGGCCAGGCGCTCGCCGCGGCGCTGGCGATGGTCCCGGTGAGCCTGATCGTGGCGGTTCCCTCCGCCAGCGTGCCGCTGTTTCTCGTGTCGGCCGCCGCTTCGACCGCGTACGTCGCCGCGACCATCCGCTTCGCGGTCCGTCGCGACGACTCGAGCGCCCGCGGTCTGCTCCTCACCTCGCTTCTGTCCCTGCTTTCGATCCTCGTGGCGGCCGTCGCGTGCGGCGGACCTTCCGCCTGACCTCCCGGCCCGCGCGGCCCACTCCGTCCATCAAAACTCCCGGACTGCCATGACCGCATCCGCCCACTCGATCCCGCACGGCCACGACCACCACGACGCCCATCACGGCGACGACCACGGCCACGGCCACGTCGTGCTCCAGTACCAGCCCGGCCTGCCCCTCTCGAAGGGCAAGCTGATCATGTGGCTGTTCCTCTCGACGGAGATCATGTTCTTCGCCGCGCTGCTCGGCAGCTACGTCGTGCTCCGCTTCGGGGCCCCGGTGTGGCCGAAGCCGCATCACGTCCACCTCAGCGAGCCGATCGGGGCGTTCAACACCTTCGTGCTCATCTGCTCGAGCGTGACGATCGTCCTGGCGCTGGAAGCCGCCCGTGCCAACAAGACGGCGCTCGCCAAGAACTGGATGCTCGCCACGTTTCTCCTCGGGGCACTGTTCCTCGGGATCAAGGGCTACGAGTACTCCGCCAAGTTCTCCCACGGCATCTACCCCAGCTCGCCGCACTCCCGCATCTGGGAGAAGCCCGACCTCTACTACGGCTCCGCGGTCCGCGCCCGTCTGGGCGAGCCGGCGATCATCGACAAGCTGAAGGAGCTCGACGACACCCCCGAGGAGAAGCTCGGCCCGGAACTCGCCTCGGCCCGCCGCCGGCTCCAGAAGGTCCGTCAGATGGTGACGAGCCCCGATCAGCAGCCGTTCGACCTGGCGGTCGTGGCCGACCAGATCATGCCGCTGCCGACGGACGAGGGGGGAGGCCACGGCGGCCATGCTTCCGGTCTCAACGACGCGTTCCCCTGGCTCCGCCTGCCGGCGGTGATCCCCGGTGGCAACATGTGGGCCAGCACCTACTTCCTCCTCACCGGCTTCCACGCCATCCACGTGGCCGTCGGGCTTCTCGTGTTCGCGATCCTGCTCCTCTACCGGCTCGACCGGAAGCACGCGGGGATGATCGAGAACGCCGGCCTCTACTGGCACTTCGTCGATTTGGTGTGGATCTTCCTCTTCCCGCTGCTCTACCTGTTCTGAGTCCGTTCGAACCCGTCCCCCGCCGCTCACCGTCCCGGGCCGTCTCCAGCCACCGACCGAGGTTCCGATGTCCGATCGCCACGACCATTCCGCCCACGGCCCCATCACCCGCCCGGGCGAACTCTCCTCCGACGCCGGTCACGACCACGACGGCCACCACGACGATCACGGCCACCACGAGGAAGGCCACGGCGGCATCGGAAAGTACCTCGCCGTCTTCGCGGCGCTCTGTGCGCTGACGACGATGTCGTTCTTCACCTACTCGTCGCTCTGGCCCTGGCGCGACCAGCCCCAGGTCGGCTGGGCGTTCATGATGGCGGTGTCCTGCACCAAGGCGCTCCTGGTCGTGCTGTTTTTCATGCACGTCCTCTGGGAGGCGAACTGGAAGTACGTCCTCACGATCCCGGCGGCGTTGATGGCGGTCTTCTTGGCACTGATGCTCGTTCCCGACGTGGGCATGCGCAACCGCATGGTGTCCCAGGAACGGGCGCTCCACATGGCCCGTCCCTCCGACGTCCGCCTCCTCGAGGAGGCGGGCAAGGCCCAGCTGCTCGCCGAGCCGGCAGCCCACTGACTCGGGAGCCCACGATGCCACGCCGCCGCGAGTCTGCAGCCGGGCGATCGTCGGGGCCTCGCGCCGTCGGTCCGTCGCGGCGGGGGGTCTTGGCCCTCCTCGCCGGCTCCCTTCTGGCAGGCTGCGGTCGGTCCCGCGAGGTGACGATCGACGCTCCGACGCCGTCGATGCCCGCTCCGGCGCCGGGCCGCGTCGAGGAGCCGCCCGAGGCCCTCGCCCCGTTCACGCTCACCGACCAGACCGGGAGCGCTTTCGACTCGACGTCCCTCCGGGGGAAGGTGTGGATCGGCAGCGTGTTCTTCGCCAATTGTCCCGGTCCCTGCTTCCGCGAGAACCAGGCGCTGGCCGACATCCTCCGCGAGATCGACGCGCCCGATCTGGTCGTCGTCAGCCTCACCTGCGACCCCGAGAACGACACCCCCGAAGTCCTGCGGCGGTACGCCGACCGTTTCGAGGCCGACCCCGGGCGGTGGAAGTTCCTCACCGGCGACATGGCCGTCATCAAGGAGGTCGCCAACGACGGCTTCCTGCTTCCCGCCGAGGTGGGAGTCCATTCGGAGCGCGGCGTGGTCTTCGATCGCCGGGGCAGGCTGCGGGGGGGCTATCACCTCCTCCAGCCCGACAAGGTCGAGCTCCTCAAGAAACTGGTTCGCGAAGTCCTCGAAGAGGACGCGGCCGACGGCGCCGCGGCCGCCCCCCGGGGCGAGGCGGCGAAGGAGGAGGGGCCGTGACGAGCCTCGTTCCCCTCCTCGCCGTGCATCCGCTGGCCACGGCGAACGCCGTGCTCAACGCCCTCTCCGCGGCGCTGTTGGTGGCGGGGTGGATCGCCATCCGCTCGGGGAACGTGCACGCCCACCGCCGGGCGATGACCGCGGCGTTCGCGCTCTCGGCGGTGTTCCTGGCGAGCTACCTCGCCTACCACTGGACGGCGGGGCACGTCGTCTTCGCCGGGCCTCCGGCCGTGCGTGGTGTCTACCTGGCGATCCTCGCCTCGCACGTGGTCCTCGCGGCCGCGGTGCCGGTCCTCGCCCTGCGGATGTTCTTTCTCGCCTCCCGGGGCCGGTTCGACGCCCATCGGCGTCTGGGCCGGATCACGCTGCCGATCTGGCTGTACGTGAGCGTCACCGGAGTGCTCATCTACCTCATGCTCTACCACCTCTGGCCCGCAGGCGGCGTGGGGATCCCCGTCCCGCCGGTCGGCACGGGGGTATGATGACCGGGGAGTCCAGCGCCGTCCGTCCGGCATCCCCGAGCGATCCCGTCCAGCGTCCCGAACGAGGAGCCCCCGAGATGGACCCCTTCGACAAGGTGCCGGCCCGCTTCCGTGCCGCGTCGCGGCTGCTTGTGTCGCTGGCGGTCGTCCTCGTCGCCCTCTCCGCGGGCGAGGCGCTCGGCTGCCCGACCTGCAAGGACGGCGTGGCGGAGTCGGATCCGGAGGGGATGAACCTGGCGCGGGGCTACTTCTACAGCATCCTCATCATGCTCGCGATGCCGTTCACGCTCGCCGGCTCGTTCGGAGCGTACGTGTGGCGCGAGATGAGGCGCCAAGAGCTCGAGCGTCGTGCCGGCGCCGCTTCCGTGGGGACGCAACAAGGCGACGCGAACGCGGGCCGGGGGGCCTAGGCGGTCCCGCGGTCGACCGTCGCGGAGCGGGGAGGCGTCGTGGAAGTGCCTGCGCGAGACCGGACCGGGCCGCCGCGTGATTGGCTCGATCGCGGCGAGCGACGCCGGCTTTGGCTGACCTGGATGCCGGCGGCGCTGGCCCTTCTCCTCCTCGCCGGCTGGGCCGAGCGTGCCCTGTGGGGGCCGTCGGCGAGCCCCGCCGTGCCGCAGGTCGACACGCGGCTCGCGGGCGGCCCTCTCGTGCGGACGATCGACGACGCGGTGACGATCGAGGCCCCGGTGACGGCCGGGGAGGTCGGCGGGGAGGACGACGAATCCGGCCTCGTCGTGCCCTCCGCCGTGCTCGCCGCCGTGCGGGACGACACCGTCTTCCGCTCCGCCGACGGACCGGCGTGGTTCGCGATCTGGGAAAAGCTCACCGAGGAGGCCTCGGCCGACGGCCCCGCGCCCCGCGGCAGGAAGGTGGGGTTCGCCCAGCTGTTCGAACAGCCGCGCAGCTTCCGGGGCAGACGCGTGCGGTTCGCCGGGCGGATGCGCCGGCTGCAGGAGGTCGAGGCCCCGGCGAACGATCTCGGCATCGAGCGCACCTGGCAGGCGTGGATCGAGCCGGCCGGCGGCCCTCCGTCGCCGATCGTCGTCTATTTCCTCTCCGTGCCCCCCGGCACCCGCGCCGGATTGCGCGTCGACGAACCGGTGATCGTCGACGGCGTGTTCTTCAAACGCTGGGCCTATCAGGCGAGCGACGCCATCCGTCTGGCGCCGCTGGTGATGGCCGCGGCACCGATCCGGCCGCCGCGGATCGAGCGGGGCCGCGGGGAGAGTGCGATCGTCGGCTGGGCGCTGGTGTCGATCGCGGTCCTGGTGGCGTTCACCGCGGTCACGCTGTCGATGGCGTCGCGGAGCCGTCGGGCGCCGTATCCTCCCCGCGGGCCTCGCCACACGCGCGTCGACGACCGGCGCGCCGTCGCCGAGGAGGAGCGTCCATGATTCCCCGCCGATGCCGTGCCGTCTGGTGGATCGTGGCCATCGCCTCCGTCGCCTGGTTCCTGGGCGGCACGGCGCGGGCCGAGGCGCCCGGCTCCGGGCAGACGCCGGCCGAATCGACGGGCCGGGACACGCCCAGGCGCTGGCTCGAATCGTTCGCGCTCGACCGGGAGGCGCGGGAACTGCTCGAAAGGCCCGGCGGATGGGACGACGACCGCACCCGATTGGCGGTGCGGACCCTCGTGCGGCTCTCGCTCGCCCCCCCCGAGGCGATCGAAGGCTGGGTGGCGGGCGCCACGCCTTGGAGGGAGGGCGCGGAAACAGGGTCCGGCGTCGACGAGGACCGGCTCGTGCGCGTGGAGGGAACCGCGGAGTGGGTCGCAGCGCTGCCGTTGCCCGAGGGAGTCGTGCTGCCGGCGACCGCGCGTGGGACGGGTGCCCGCGGCGTCGATCTCGTCCGGCTCCGCACCGAGGGTGGCGCTGCCGTCGACGTCCTCACGCTCGCGGCGCCGCGCTCCTGGCCGCGCGGCGAGCCCTTCGCGGAGCCGGCGGCGGTCGTCGGCCTGCCGCTCGCGGCGGGAGTCGGTCCGGCGCCGCGGCCCGACGAGGCCGGCCGCTCCGGCTGGCCCGCCGATCCACCGGAGACGTTCCTGGCGGCGCCGCGCGTGGCGTGGCGCCGGGGCGATCTGGCGGGGCAGGGGGGCATGGATGCCGGGCTCTACGATGCGGTGGTCGACGGCCGCAAGCTGACGGCCGACGATGCCGACGCCTTTTTCGCCCTCCTGGCCGCCGCCGGCCGGACCGCCCCCGGCGCGATCGCCGCGGCCGCCGGGCCTCCCGCCTCGATCATTCCCCTCATCGATCCTGCCCGGCACTGGTTCGACGATCACCGCGGCGAACCGGTGGCGATCAAGGGGCAGGCGATGAGGGCCACCCGGGTGGAGATCGACGATCCCGTCCGCCGCCGGGAGACCGGACTCGACCACTACTGGGAACTGTTCGTCTTCGTCGGCACGCCCCCCATCGAGGTCGGCGGGAAGGTCATGGACCGCTACCCGGTGGTCTGCTGCCTGCGCGAGCTTCCCGCCGGGATGCCGACGGGGAACACGATCGCCGAGCCGGTGCGGGTAGCGGCGTTCGCGTTCAAGTCGTACGTCTGGCCGCTTCCTTCCGCCGACGGCGCGGCGAGGCAGCGGGAGGCGCCGCTGCTGATCGGCGGCGACGTCGCCTGGGTGAGGCCGGCAGCGACCTCCCGCGGGGGGCCGCTCGACTGGATGCTCGCCGTCCTCGCGGCGGCGGTCGGACTGGGGATCGCGGCGGCGGTGTGGAAGGGGAGCCGGTATGGGAAGGGGAGCCG